>JAISRV010000126.1 GCA_031273445.1 Candidatus Adiutrix sp.
TGCCGCAAGGCCTTCGCCCTCGTGCGGCCGCCGGGCCATCACGCCATGCGCGTCGTCCACGGCGGGCGCGGCTTTTGCAACATCAACAATGAAGCCATAATGATCGAGCGCCTGCGTCATGAATACGGGGTCAGGCGCGTGGCCGTCGTCGACACCGACTGCCATCACGGCGACGGCACCCAGGACATCTATTGGCATGACCCGGAGACTCTTTTCATCAGCTTCCATCAGGACGGCCGCACCCTCTATCCCGGCTCCGGCTTCCCCTCCGAATTGGGCGGCCCCAAAGCCCTGGGCGCGACGGTCAATATTCCCCTGCCGCCGGGCACGGGCGACGAAGGCTTTCTTTTGGCCGCCCGCCACATCGCGCGCCCGATTCTGGATGAATGGCGGCCCGAACTGATAGTCAATTCCGCCGGCCAGGACAACCACTTCAGCGACCCCATCACCAACATGAAGATCACCGCCCACGGCTACGCCGAGCTCTCCGCCGTCATCAACCCCGACATCGCCGTGCTTGAAGGCGGCTACTCCATACGCGGGGCCCTGCCCTATCTCAACCTGGCCATCGCCATGTCCATGGCCGGGCTGGACTGGCGCCAGGTCAAAGAGCCCCTGCCGCCCCGCCGGCAACTGGCCGACGCGCCCGAGACGCTGGATTACATAAAAAAACTGGGCGATGAAATTCGCCGGCTGCGCCGCGCCGCCTCGCCGGAAAAAACCGGCGCCCGTCTGGAAAATCACTGGTGGGTGCGCGAAACCAGCATTTTTTACGACGCCCACCCCCTGAACGGAGAAGGGCGGGCCGACCCCGGCTTTTTCGGCCCCTTGAGCGAAAGGCGCCGGGAAGAGTTGTACGACTGCCCGGATTGCCCCGGCCTTCTGATCACCCACACCCGCTCTGAGGCCAGCCCGCCTTCCGTCCACGTCAGCCTGCCCCATGAGCCCTGCCCGCGCTGCCAGGCCCTGGCCGAAAAGAAAAAGTAGCGACGCGACTGGTTGAGGGGCCAAAAAGGCCTCCAGCCAGGCAAAAATCGCATTTTTTGCCTGGCTGCGACCCCGCCGGCCAAGCCGATCATCTATATTTACAATAGCCGGTCGCCCCCGGAGAGGGGCGACGGAGCGAAGCGACTCCTTGAGAGGCCTATAAACTCGCTCGCCAGGCAAAAATCGCATTTTTTGCCTGGCTACGACCCCGCCGGCCAAGCCGATCATCTATATTTACAATAGCCGGTCGCCCCCGGAGAGGGGCGACGGAGCGAAGCGACTGCTTGAGAGGCCTATAAACTCGCTCGTCAGGCAAAAATCGCATTTTTTGCCTGGCTACGACCCCGCCGGCCAAGCCGATCATCTATACTTAATATCGTTGACAGGCCGTTTTAATGGTGTATCATAATCAAGCGCAAATGAAGGGAGCGATACTGAAATGAGCGAATGCGAAGTCGGCGGCGGCTGCGACAGTTGCCGCGAAGAATGCGGGGAGCGTTTGAGCCCGGATAACCTGGCGGCCAAACCACACGAACTCAGCGACATTAAAAAAGTTTTCGGCGTGGTCAGCGGCAAGGGCGGCGTAGGCAAATCCCTCGTCGCCGCGGTTCTGGCGGTGTTGATGAAACGTCGCGGCCACAGCGCCGCCATACTTGACGCCGACATCACCGGCCCCTCCATCCCGCGCGCCTTCGGTCTGTTCCGGCGCGCCGGGATGAATGAACTGGGGCTGTATCCGGTCATGACCAAAACCGGCATTGAAGTCATGTCGCTGAATCTTCTGATCGAAAATGAAAGCGACCCGGTCATCTGGCGCGGCCCGGTCATCGGCGGAACGGTGAAGCAGTTCTGGACCGACGTCATCTGGGGCGAGGTCGACTTCATGTTCATCGACATGCCGCCCGGCACCGGCGACGTGCCGTTGACCGTCTTTCAATCCCTCAAACTCGACGGCGTCGTCGTCGTCGCTTCGCCGCAGGAACTGGTCTCCATGATCGTGGAAAAAGCGCTCAACATGGCCCGGATGATGAATATCCCCATTCTGGGCCTGGTGGAAAATATGAGCTATCTTAAATGCCCTGACTGCGGCCGGGAAATTCTGCCTTTCGGCCCCAGCCGCGCTGAGGAAACAGCCTTACGGCATGGGCTCAAAAACGTTTGGCGCATTCCCCTGGATTCGTCCATCGCCGAGGCCTGCGACCGCGGCGAGGTCGAATCGCTGGGCGGCGAGTGGCTGGAAGGTCTGGCCGCGGAACTGGAAAATCAGGCCGCGGCGAGATAAAATTATCGCTAATGTCAAGAGACTGTTCAGGAAGGTCTGGCCGCGGAACTGAAAAATCAGGCCGCGGCGAGATAAAATTTTAACAGGCCGGCGGCGGAGCCGCTTATTCGGCGAGTCAACAATGAAATTTGTCGATCAGGCGAAAATATACATAAGCTCGGGCCACGGCGGGGCCGGCTGCGTCAGTTTTCGCCGGGAAAAATATATCCCCAGGGGCGGCCCCGACGGCGGCGACGGCGGCCGGGGCGGGGATGTGATCATAGAAGCGGTCAGTCAAAAGGAAACGCTTTTGCGCTTTCATCTCAACCAGCACTTCAAAGCCGGCAACGGCCGCCCCGGCCAGGGCCGCCGGAAAAGCGGCGAGGCCGGCGCCGACATGCGCCTGGCCGCCCCCCCCGGCACGGTTATTTTCGACGCCGACAGCGGGGAGAAGCTGGCGGACCTGGCCGCGGCCGGATCGCTCTTCATCGCCGCCAAAGGCGGGCGCGGCGGCCAGGGCAACAGCCATTTCGCCTCCGGCGGACATCGCGCCCCCCGCTACGCCCAACCCGGCGAAGAGGGGCAAAGCCGCCGGCTGGTTTTGGAACTGCGCCTTCTGGCCGACGCCGGCCTGGTCGGCTACCCCAACGTCGGCAAGTCCACCCTTATTTCAAAAGTGTCCGCGGCCCGGCCCAAAATCGCGGATTACCCCTTCACCACGCTTGCGCCCAATCTGGGGGTGGTGGCGGTGGAAGACGGCGACCGGGGAGGCGACGGCCCCTCTTTCGTTCTGGCCGACCTGCCGGGCCTCATTGACGGCGCGGCCAAAGGGGCCGGGCTGGGCCACAGGTTCCTGAAGCATCTTTCACGCTGCGCGGTGCTGGTGCACGTTCTGGATCCCCTAAGGCTGGACCTGGCGGCCCCTGAGCGCGACCTGGCCAAAATCATCAAAGAACTGCGGGCCTTCGACCGGGAGCTGGCCAAAAAGCCCAAGCTCGTCGCCATAAGCAAAATGGATCTGGCCGAAGGGGCAACCGCCCTGGCGGCTCTGCGCAAAGCCAAACCGCGCACCCCCCTTTACCCCTTTTCCTCGGCCACGGGTCAGGGCCTTTTGGAGCTTAAACGCGCCATCTGGCGCCACATTGAAAACTACCGGCAGACGGAAGCGGCCCAGGCCGAAAAATTTGTTTCATCGCTCATTTGTTCCGTTAGTTACGCCTGACCATTTCAGGGGCTGACAGCCGATCAAGGGCTGACAGCCGGCGCTTATAAGGCGAAGGCGAGCATTTTTAAAAAGCCGGTCGCCCCCGGAGAGGGGCGACTGAGCGACTGGTTGAGCGGAGAAAATAAGTCATGAACAAAATTAAAATCGAACGAGCCCTGATCAGCGTTTCCGACAAGACCGGCCTGGAGGAGTTCGCCCGCCTTTTGGCGGAAGCGGGCCTGGAAATCCTTTCCACCGGCGGCACCGCCAAAACCCTGGCCGCCGCGGGCCTCAAGGTCACGGAAGTTTCCGCCTACACGGGCGCCCCTGAAATCCTGGGCGGCCGGGTCAAAACGCTGCACCCCAAAATTCACGCCGGCATCCTTTACCGCCGCGGCGCGCCGGAACATGAAGCCCAGATGCGCGAAATGGGCTTCAGCCCCATCGACCTGGTGGTCGTGAACCTTTACCCCTTTGAAGAAACCATCGCCAGGGCCGACGTCGCCCCTGAAGAAGCCATCGAAAAAATCGACATAGGCGGCCCCTGCCTGCTGCGGGCCGCGGCCAAAAATTTCGACGCCGTCGCCGCTGTCTGCGATCCCGGCGACTACCCCCTGGTGGCGGCCGAGCTAAAAAAAATCGGGGGCGTCGCCCCCGAAACACGCCGCCTTCTGGCCGCCAAAGCCTTCAGGCGCATCAGCGCCTATGACCAAGCCATCTCCAATTTTGTTTCATCGCTCATTTGCTCCGTTCGTTAGGCCCCGCCATTTCAGGGGCTGACAGCCGACAGTTCTCAGGTGTAGGCGAATTTTTGTCTCATCGCTCATTTGTTCCGTTCGTTACGCCCCGCCATTTCAGGGGTTAACAGCCAGTGGTTCTTTAAAAAGAGGTCGCCCCCGGAGAGGGGCGACGGAGCGAAGCGACTGGTTGAGAAGGGACAAAGCAATTCGCCGGGCAAAAATCACATTTTTTGCCCGGCTACGACCCAGCCCCGCTAAGGCTCTACTCCAAATCAGAATGAAGAAGAGCCTCGGCGTCTTTACCCATTTTGATGGTCTGGGCCGAGGGGCGGAACTGGCCGATGTTCTCGTCGCGGCCCTGCATGACGTAGCGCGGCAGATCCTGGGCGGCGTCTCTGATGGCGATCAGGCCGAGCTTGCCGAAATCATCCTTGCGCAGGCGGTTGATGAGCAAACTCAATTTGGTGTCGGGGAACTCGGAAGCCATATTGAAGTCGCCCTGGCTGTCGCCGGCCACAAAGAGGGGGCCGTAGCCGTATTTTTTGACCAGCAGCTGTTCTATCGCCTTGACCTTGCCCTTCTGCTGGGTCTGCGGATAGTCGTCGGCATAGTCGTATTCCCCCAGATAGAGGCCGTCTTTAATTTTGGTCTTCATGGCGACGACATTTTCCGGGGGCACGCCGTAGCCGTATTTGGGCAGCCCGGCGAAAACCCGCACCACAGCTTCGTGCGAGGCCGAACAGACATAGACGTCAATGCCGCTTTCACGCAATACGTTCATCAGGTTGGACATTTCAGGCGCCAGCCGTAAGCCGTATTTATAGCCGTCGAGACTGACGACGCCGGCTTTGCCCGGCCGCTTTTCAGAACTGGCGATGGCATATGTGCCGATCCGGTCGCCCAGAGCCGCGTCATTGGATTTTTCAGCCACGTCCATGACTTCTTTTTCAGTCATGCCCACGAAAAGATAAAGCACCCAGGGGTAGCTGACTTCCGCGCTGAAAGTGCCGCCGATGGCTTCATAAAGGTAGGCCAGCTTGCCGCGGAAATTGATGAATTGCTCAGTGCGCCGAATTTCTTCGAGGCTTTTCTTCCGGTCTTTTATATAGTTGTCATAGAGGAATTTGTAGTCGGCGTCAAGATCGGCGGCGATCAGGTCGATATTGACGGGTTTACCGGCTTTATTATTATAATCCTTGGAGAAATTATCCTTAGGCACATCTTGGCGAATGGCGGCGGCGAACTGTTCCGGGCTGGCCTTGAACAGGAGCTCGTCGATCATGTAGCGGAACATCGCTTCCTGGGTGTCGTTGAATATGCAGGTCTGATCCCAGTCAAAAACGGCATAGGGTTTTTTGGCCGCGTCGTAGTCCGGCGAATTTTTTCCATACAGATCAATCATTTTCTGAATTTTGGCCCTGGCGTCAGGGTTCCATTTGCCCGGGTCGAGGGTTTG
>JAISRV010000135.1 GCA_031273445.1 Candidatus Adiutrix sp.
GGCTGAATACGGCGCGCCGGTGCTTTTATTTTCCGGCGGCGAGCCGCTCATGCACCCCCGCGTCTTTGAATTGATGGAACGGGCGGTCAGACGCGGCCTGCGGGCGGTGCTGTCGTCCATCGGCCTTCAGATCGATGGCCAGTCGGCGCGGCGGCTGGCCGGCTTGGGCTTCTCGTATGTGGGCATCAGCCTCGACGGCCTGGCGGCGGCGCATGACCGCTTTCGCCGCTGCCCCGGCGCCTTTGAGCGCACCTTGCGCGCCATAGCCGCCGCCAGCGAGGCCGGGCTGAAAGTCGGCCTGCGCTTCACCATCAGCCGCCGCAATGTTCAGGACCTGGGCGGCGTTTTTGATTTGCTGGAGCGGGAAAATATCCCCCGGATCTGCTTTTACCACCTGGTGGGCAGCGGCCGTGGCCGGGGCCTGGCCGGGGAGGCGCTAAGCGCCGGGGAAACCAGACAAGCGGTCGATTTCATCGCCGCGCGCACGGAGGATATGCACGCGCGCGGCCTTAAGACGGAAGTGCTGACCGTGGACAACCATGCCGACGGCCCCTACCTTTATCTGAAAATGAAAGCCGCGGGCCTGTCCGGAGCGTCCGGCGCGGCCGCGCGGGCGAAAAACATTCTGGAGCTTTTGCGCTTAAACGGCGGCAACGGCTCCGGAAAGGCCATCGGGGCGGTCTCCTGGAACGGGGAAGTATATCCCGACCAGTTCTGGCGCTCCGTAAAGCTGGGTTCGGTGCGCGAAAGGCCATTCGCCGAAATCTGGCATGACGGAACCAACGCCCTTTTGACGGCGCTGAAAAACAAGCCCGCGCACGTCACCGGGCGCTGCCGCGGCTGCGTTTTCCTGGACTGCTGCGGCGGCAACCTCCGCGCCAGAGCTGAAGCGGCCACCGGGCGGACCTGGGGCGTGGATCCGGCCTGCTACCTGACCGACGAGGAAATTTCAACCCCTTTATAATCAAAAAGGAAAATTTGATGAACAGCGACCTGACAGTGCGGCCCCGCCGGCTGCGCCGAACCCCGGCCCTAAGGGCCATGCTGCGCGAGACGCTTCTGACGCCGGCTGATTTCATGTATCCGCTTTTCGTCGTGCCCGGCGCGGGCCTGAGGCGGCCTATCGCCTCCTTGGCCGGCCAGTTTCATCTTTCGCCGGATCAGGCCGCCGAAGAAGCCGCCCGCGTCTATGAGCTCGGCGTCAAAAGCGTCCTGCTTTTCGGGCTGCCGGCGGCCAAAGACGCCGTCGGCTCTTCCGGGGCCGCGCCTGACGGCCCGGTGCAGACGGCTCTGCGGGCCATCAAGAAGGCCGTGCCGGAGATAGCGGCGGCCACGGACGTCTGCCTATGCGAATACACGGACCACGGACACTGCGGCCTGATCGTCGACGGCCAGGTCGACAACGACGCGACCCTGCCCCATCTGGCCCGGCAGGCCCTGAGCCACGCTGAAGCCGGGGCGGACATCGTCGCGCCCTCGGACATGATGGACGGCCGCGTGGGGGCCATCCGCGCCGCCCTGGATCAGAAGGGCTTCAGCCACATTCCCGTCATGGCCTATACCGTGAAATACGCCGGCGCCTTCTACGGGCCCTTCCGTGAAGCCGCCGGCTCCGCGCCCGGCTTCGGCGACCGCCGCGCCTATCAGATGGACCCGGCCCGCCGCCGCGAAGCCTTCATTGAGCTGGCCCAGGACGCGGCTGAAGGCGCGGACATGGTCATGGTCAAGCCGGCCGGCCCGTATCTCGACATCATCCGCGAGATCAGGGACCGTTGCGACCTGCCCCTGGCCGCCTACCAGGTCAGCGGCGAATACGCCATGATCACGGCCGCCGCCGCCGCGGGCCTCCTGGACGAAAAAGCCGCCGCCCTGGAAACGCTGACCTCGATCAAGCGCGCCGGGGCCGACGTCATCATCACCTATTTCGCCCCCAGGGCCGCCGAATGGCTCCGCGGCCGCGACTGAAGGAATCCAAGGAACAAAACATTGTCGGAAATAAGCCGCAGAGACAAAAACGAAAACAAAATATTGCCGCCGCGGCTGGTGGCCTGGGAGACCACCCGGGCCTGCAATCTCGTCTGCCGCCACTGCCGGGCCGAGGCCTGCCCGACGCCGCCGGCCGACGAGCTGAGCCATGAGGAGGGGCGCGCGCTCCTGGAAGCCCTGGCGGCCTGGCCGCCCCCGCCCATGGTCATACTCAGCGGCGGGGAGCCTCTGATGCGGCCGGACATCCTGGACCTGGCCGCCTACGGCGTCTCGCTGGGCCTGAGGATGCTATTGTCGACCAACGGCGTCCTGGTGGACGAAAACATGGCCCGGCGGATCAAGTCGGCCGGCGTGGCCCGCGTCAGCCTCAGTCTGGACGGGCCGGACGCGGCCGGCCACGACGGCTTTCGCGGCGTCCAGGGGGCTTTCGCCGCCCTCGAACGCGGGGCGGCGCATTTGCGCGCCGCCGGGGCGCCCTTTCAGATCAACTCCACCCTGACGGCCGGGAATCTTGGTCAGGCCGAAGCGCTGACGCGCGCGGCCGAAGCCCTCGGCGCCGCGGCCCACCATGTTTTTCTGCTGGTGCCGGTGGGCCGGGCCAAAACCATGGACGAAGACGAACTGAG
>JAISRV010000040.1 GCA_031273445.1 Candidatus Adiutrix sp.
GGGCCGAAGTCTTCCGGCCCTCGGCCCGCCAGGCCGACCTGATGCTGGTGGCCGGCACCGTCTGCCGCAAGCTGGCCCCGGCCGTCGTCAGGCTCTATGAGCAGATGCCCGCGCCCAAAATCGTTCTGGCCATGGGCAACTGCGCCATTTCCGGCGGCCCCTTCAAGTTCGACGGCCAATACAGCGTGGTCGAGGGCGTGGACCAGCTTCTGCCCGTGGACGTCTACGTGCCCGGCTGCCCGCCGCGCCCGGAAGCCCTGTTGGAAGGCCTCTTCGCCATTCAGGAAAAGCTGGCCGGCCGCCGTTTCTGGCCGGCGCCCCGGCCGGTTGCCGAGGCGCCGCCGGCGGGCGCCGAAGGGGGGGCGGAGTCATGAGCGCGGGCGATTTATATGAATCCTGGCGAGCCTTGGGCGCTTTGGTCCTTTCCAGGCATGATTTTAAAAAGACGGGCCTGACCGTGTCGGCTGTTTTTCGGCCGGCCGCCATTGTGGCCGCCGCGCGGGAACTCTACGCCGCCGGATATTTTCTGGAAAATCTCTCCGCCCTGGAGGCCAAGGAAGGGCTTCTGGTCACCTGGCACTTCGATTCCGCCGGGAAGCCCGGCCGGGTGGCCCTGCGCGCGCTGGCGGGCGGCGACAACTCGCTGCCGAGCCTCCACGGCGTCTATCAGGGGGCCGAATGGCATGAACGCGAGGCCGCCGACTTTTTCGGCCTGCGTTTCACCGGCAATCCCAACCCCGTGCCGCTGTTGCTGCCCCATGATTTTGCCGGGCCGCCGCCGCTGTTGAAAGAAGACGGCGCGCTGGCCGCGTTGGCCGACCTTAAAATTTTCGGCGAAGCGGAAGCGCTGGACCCGGCTTGGCGGGCGATAGTGGACCCCGCCTCGGCGGCCAAAGAAGGGGGCGCGGCATGAATCTCTTCGTCAACCCCTTCCATTTCAGCTCCATCAGCGAAAATCCCGCCGACATGCTGGGCGATTTTTACAGCGACAACTTCGAGCGCGGCCGCCTCGAAAAGGATTCGATGCTCGTCAACCTCGGCCCCCAGCACCCTTCCACCCACGGCGTTTTGCGCATCCTGGGCGAGCTTTCGGGCGAATACGTGCTCCGGGCCGAGCCCGTTTTGGGCTATCTTCACCGTATGCACGACAAAATGGGGGAAACCAAAACCCCCTATCAGTTCCTGCCCAACATGGGCCGGGTGGATTATCTCCACCCCATCGCCTGGAACTGGGCCTATGTGGGCGCGGCGGAGCGGCTGGCCGGGCTCCAGGCGCCGGAGCGGGCCGAGCATCTGCGCGTCATCGCCTGCGAATTGAACCGCATCGCCTCCCACGTCATGTGGTGGGGCGCGTTCGTGCTGGATCTGGGCGGCGTGACGCCCATCCTCTACGCTTTCGAGGAGAGGGAAAAGATCAACGACATGCTCCAGATCATCACCGGCTCCCGCCTGACTATGAACTATTTCCGCTTCGGCGGCGTCGGGGCCGACGTCACCCCCCGTTTCGCCAGGCTGGTTCGCGAGTTCATCCCCTATATGCGCGAACGGCTGAAAATGTACGCCAAGCTGGTCACCGGCAACGTCATCTTCCGCCGCCGCCTCGCCGGCGTCGGCCCCATCGACGCCGATCTGTGTTATCGCTACGGGGCCACGGGCCCGGTGCTGCGCGGCGCCGGCGTTCCTTACGACGTTCGCCGGGCCGAACCTTACGGCCTCTATGACCGCTTCCAGTTCGACGTGCCCGTCGGCGACTCCAACTGCTGCCTGGGCCGTTATCAGGTGCGCGTGCGCGAGATCGAGGAAAGCCTCAAAATCGTCGAGCAGGCTCTTGACGGCCTCCCGGCCGGGCCGATCATCATCGATAAGGCCCCCAAACCCAACTGGAAGCTGCCGGCGGGCGAAGCCTATTTCGCGGTGGAGGGGGCCCGGGGCAAGATCGGCATCCACCTTTTGAGCGCCGGCGGCAAAAACGCCTACCGCGTCAAACTGAGGGCGCCGGGCTTTTCAAACTTGAGCCTTTTCGCCGAAGCGGCCGAAGGCACGTTGCTGGCGGACGCGCTGGCCATTCTGGGCAGTCTTGACCTGGTCATCCCGGAGGTCGACCGCTAGCGGCCGGGCGGCTTGGCCGCCGGCTTTCGTTTTTTAGGTCGGAACAGCCCGGCCCGGACGCGGGGCCGGGCCGGCCCGGGCGCCGCAAGGCGCGGAGGAATGAGATGGGAGAGACGGTTCAGACCATAAATGTTCTCGACGCCGTGAAGATTTTGACGGCTCTGGCGGCGATTATCGGTCTTTTGATCGCCAACAGCGTGGTCATGGTCTATCTGGAAAGAAAAGTGGCCGGTTTCGTCCAGCGCCGCCCGGGCCCCTACGAGGCGGGGCCGCACGGCATTTTGCAGACCATCGCCGACACCATAAAGCTTTTGTGCAAACAGATCGTCATTCCCGGCTCCAGCGACAGGCTCCTGTTTCTTCTGGCCCCGGTTCTGTCCATGTTCCCCATGTTTCTGATGTTTCTGGTCATCCCTTACGGCCCCATTCTCACGGGCCTGGAAGTGGACCTGGGGCTTCTGCTCATCCTGGCCTTCGCCGGGCTGGAGACCCTGGCCGTCATCAGCGGCGGCTGGGCCTCCAACAACAAATACAGCCTTATCGGCGCGGCCCGCGCCGTGTCCCAGTCGGTGGCCTACGAAATTCCCCTCATTCTGGCCATCCTGGCCCTGGCCTTTCAGCACGGCAGCCTCAACCTCACGGTCATCAACAACGCGCAGGGCGCCTGGCCGTGGCAGTGGAACGTGGCTGCCCAGCCCCTGGCCTTTCTGATTTTCGTCATCACCTGTTTCGGCGAGACCAACCGCGCCCCCTTCGACATGCCCGAAGGCGAATCGGAATTGACCGGCGGCTATCACACCGAATATTCCGGCATGGGTTTCGCCCTGTTCTTCATGGCCGAATACACCTCCATGATGCTGGTCTCTTTTCTGGCGGCGGCGCTTTTTCTGGGCGGCTCCAACGGGCCGATTCTGAACGGCGTCTGGTGGACTCTTCTCAAAATGGGCTGTTTTATGACCTTTATGATCTGGGTGCGCTGGACCTTCCCCCGGGTGCGTTTCGACCAGCTTTTGAACATAAACTGGAAATGGCTCATGCCCCTGGGCCTTTTGAATCTGTGGGCGACCGCCGTGGTCATGAAAATCGCGGG
>JAISRV010000119.1 GCA_031273445.1 Candidatus Adiutrix sp.
TGGGACCCACCGGCGTCGGCAAGACCGAATTGGCCAAAGCCCTGGCCGAGTTTCTCTTTGACGACGAACATGCCCTGATCAGGCTGGACATGAGCGAATACATGGAAAAACACGCCGTCGCCAGGCTCATCGGCGCCCCGCCCGGCTACGTGGGCTATGAAGAGGGCGGCCAGCTCACCGAGGCCGCGCGCCGTAAGCCCTACAGCGTCATTCTCTTCGACGAGGTCGAAAAAGCCCACCCGGAGGTCTTCAACGCCCTGTTGCAGCTTCTGGACGACGGGCGTCTGACCGACGGTCAGGGCCGCACGGTCGATTTTAAAAACACCGTGGTCATCATGACTTCCAACATCGGTTCGCAGGACATCATCGACCATGAAAGCCGCGGCGACCATGAGGTGATGCGCGAAAGAGTC
Source organism: Candidatus Adiutrix sp. (assembly GCA_031273445.1). Taxonomy (GTDB): domain Bacteria; phylum Desulfobacterota; class Desulfarculia; order Adiutricales; family Adiutricaceae; genus Adiutrix. The sequence continues at coordinate 414 of JAISRV010000119.1, forward strand.
CTGGCCGCCTTAAGAACCCACTTTCGCCCGGAATTTCTGAACCGGGTCGACGACGCCGTCATTTTTCATTCGCTGAACGAACAGGAAATAGAGGCGATCGTCAGAATTCAGACGGCCATACTGGCCGAACGGCTGGCCGAACGCAAGCTGACCCTGACCTTGAGCCCGGAGGCCGTGAGCTTCCTGGCCAAAAGCGGCTTCGATTCCGTCTACGGCGCCCGACCCCTGAAACGGGCCATTCAGACCCAACTGATGGACCCCCTGGCCCTGGGCCTTTTAGACGGCAGCCTCGCCCCGGGCCGACACTTAAAGGCGGTGGTCAACCTAAAAGGCGACGGCCTGACCTTCGACCAAATTGAAGGCGAGCCGGACCAGCCGGAGCCGAAGCCGAAAACTACCCCCAAAGGCTGAGCTATTATATTTTTGTTTGGAGGCTTGACGGGGCCGGCCGCAGCCAAGCAAAAAGTGCGATTTTTGCTTGGCGGGCGAGTTAGTCGGCCTCTGGGGACGGTCGCTTCGCTCCGTCGGCCCTCTCGGGCCGACATGCTTTCCGGTTTTTGTTTGGAGGCTTGACGGGCGAGTTAGGCGGCCTCTGGCATGAAAATCCAGTTTGTAGAGAATATTAGCCACAGTAGAATAGAAAACCCCATCACTGACGAAATCGCAGCGATCATAACGGAAATGGAGCGCAACGGCATAACCAAGCGCACAGCACAGTCTGAAATCCTTGAGCGCGACCACGGCGTCAAAATCGCGCCCCACTTTGAGCGACATTGCAGCGAATTGACGACGCTAAGCATCCGCGAAGCGAGCAAGTACATCTAAATGGGAATTTACTGGGTAAAATAACAATGTCATGCAGGTGCTGACCATAAGGGAAATTTCTCATGAATAAACTGCTGTTTACCGTTGATCACGGCCTGTGTGTTCACTGTGACGCCTGTATTCAGGACTGTCCGCGGAAAATTATTCACCGCATAGACGGTTTCCCAGATGTTCTGTCTGATGAAGACAACTGTCTCGGCTGTCAGCATTGTCTGGCGATTTGTCCGACCGGCGCGGTTTCAATTTTTGGATTAAATCCGGCGGATAGCATTCTCCTGGATGCGGTCGCATGCCCCACGGCGGAAAAGATGCGTGCCCTTGTGCGCGGTCGCCGCACAGTTCGACAGTACAGCGAACGGAATGTCGATCGTGGTTTAATTGATGCATTACTGGCGGATACCGCGCATGCGCCGACTGGCGGCAATACCTGCGGACTGACCTTTTCCGTTATTGACAGCCGGAGAGAGTTGTTGGCGTTGTTGGCGAAAATTGTTGAAATCATCGAGACCGTTCATGCCGGTGGGCGGGAAATTCCTGACTTTATTCTGGAAAGCGTTCGTGCGTACCGTCACGATGGCAGTGACGAAGTATTTCGCGGGGCTCCTCATCTGCTGATTGTTGCCGCCGGTGAAAAAGCTTACTGCGGTGAGGCGGATGTGATTATTGCGCTGAGTTATTTTGAACTAATTGCTTTTACCGAAGGTCTCGGAACTACCTGGTGCGGCTTTATCAAGTTTATAATTGATGCCGTGCCGGAAGTACGGGGTTTACTGGGGATCACACCTGAGCAGCCGTTTTATGCAATGGTTTTCGGCATACCGATGGCGCATTATTCCAGAACCGTGCAACGCGACCGCGCCGCGCAGATTAAGACGCTCAGGTTTTAACAGTATCCGGATAGCTCGCTATGTTCCTACAGTTCACTCCATCAGCGTGATTGGGAAGATGGGGCAAGGCCCTGCTGAGAACGCCGCAGAGTGGATAGCGCCAATCTGGGACGCGGCAATTCCGCAACCCCCCCGCCCCTCAGCCTTTACCGCCCGGCTCTATCTTGATTATAAGGCCTTCCAGGGTCACGCCGCCGCTTTCTTCAAATTCCGGGCGGTTCAGGGAAAAAAGGTAGGAACGCTCGCGCGCCGTCGGCTTTAAATGGGCCAGGACATGACTTTTGAACTTCTCGGCCGTGATCAGGTTCAAAACCGAAAGAGCCGGGCCGTTCGCCCCGATGGCGGCGTTCAAAGCCGGGCTCTTGAAAAAACGCGCCGGCGGCCGCTCCAACAGAGGCAGCAAATCCACCTCCTCCGCCGGCACAGACCCGACCAGATGAATAAAAGCCGCCCGGCTGAAACAGGAACGGCCAACCTGGCGAACGCTCAAAACGCCGCGCGCGTCGAATTTCATTTCCTTGTAGTTGGAGCCGATCGACCACGAAACCTGACGCAGATTCTGATTTATGGCCACGTCCAACAGGCCCAGGCGCACGTTCTTCAACGGGAAAGCCGCCGCGCCGGCTAAAGTTCCGCCATGGCCAGCCGCCCCCCAGCCATAATCGGCCGCCAGCCGCTCCAGATAAGCCGTGGCCAGACGCTCTTCCCTGGCCGCCCGCAAAGCCAGCTCCCGCTCTAAAGCTTGGCTCCGGCGATAGACGCTCTGCGGCCGGCGCGCGACGAAGGCTTTGCGATAACGACGAAAAGCCGCCGGATCCCGTTCAAGGTTCAAAGCCTCAAAAGCCAGATTCAACTCCACCGCCCGGTCGCCCCGCCCCCCTTTCCCGGAAGGACGCGACACGTCTGGATGTACAGTTTTCTGTAAAGCCCGATACATGGCTTTCAAAACAGCGAAAAGATCCTTCTCCGAAAGCCTGGCCGCCATCTCCGGCGTCAACCCGAATATTTCAAATGGATTTTTCTCCATAAACCCTCGCGCCGGACGTTCCGGCCGCGCCGGACGTTCCGGCCGCGCCGCTTATCCGGCCGCGAACAGACTCTTCAGTCGCTTCAGCGCGCCTTCATGGCAGCCATGCGGCACAACAGGGCTTAAGGTGATATGGCCGCGGGCCGCGTGGGAAACGTCGTTGTCCTCGTCCTCAATCTCCTGATTCCCGCTCACCCCCCGCAGACGCGTATAATAAACGGAACCGTCCGGGTGCGGCTCGCCCTCGAAATAATCATCCGCCGCCGCGCTTTGCGGCGCGGTCCAAAACCATTCATTCCGCCCCGTGCTCAGCTTC
>JAISRV010000184.1 GCA_031273445.1 Candidatus Adiutrix sp.
ATCAAAATACATTTGTCCAACAATCAACTGCTGATCGACAGCCTCACGGATTTCAGGGATTCCGTCCGGGACATCTGCGCCGAAACGGGCAGCGCCAATCTGCGGATCTACCACGGGCGTTTCTTTTTCAATGAAGAGCGTCTCAACTTCAACCCGGCCCTGTCCACGATCATGGCCAAAATGGTCGATTTCCTGCAGGACCGCGAGATTCAGGGCCTGCGTTTCCACTCCGGCGGCAGCCTTTCCGACGAAGAGATCATCACCTTCGTCAACCTGCTGGGGCAGGCCGACCAGCATAAAGACCCCGTCGACTGGTTCTCCACCCAGCTTGAGGTCTACGGCTTCAAGTGGGTCCAGGTCATGACGGATAAGGATTTCAAGGCCCCGGAGATGGGCGAGGGGCTCCAGACCCTGGCCCAGAACACCTATTCCTACGCCATGGCCGCCATGGCCCGCAAAACTTATTCCAACGCGCTGACTTCGATCATCAGCATGACCGGCAAACTGGCCGGCCGCCAGCGGGTGGGCATTCAAAAATCGAAGCGGGTCATCCAGAGCCTGATTGAAATGCTCACGGAAGATGAAAGCATTCTTCTGGGCATGAGCACCATACGCAATTATGACGACTACACCTACACCCATTCCGTCAACGTGGCCATGTTGTCGATGTGCCTCGGCAAACGCATCGGCCTGTCGCGCGAGGCCATCGGGCAACTGGGCCTTTGCGGCCTGTTTCACGACCTCGGCAAGGTGGATGTGCCCATCAGCCTGATTCAGAAGCCCGGCCACCTGGAGGACGCGGAATACGAGGTGGTCAAAGAGCATTCCCTGAACAGCGTAAGGCAGATACTGCGGCTGCACGCGGAATACGCGCTCAAATGCAAACTCATCGTGCCGCCCTTCGAGCACCACCTGGGCGTGAATCTGGGCGGCTACCCCCGGACGGAACGCCGAAGGCCCCTGAATCTTTTCAGCCGCATTCTGGCCGTGGCCGATCATTATGACGCCATGACTTCCAGCCGGTCTTACCGGGCGGCGCCGATTCGCCCGGACATGGCCCTGAAAATGATGGTCAAGCGCGCCGGGACCATGCTTGATCCCATTATTTTGAAGGTTTTCATAGAGATGATCGGCATTTATCCGGTGGGGACGCTGGTTCTGCTCGACACCAGGGAACTGGGGCTGGTGATGGAAACCCCGGAAAACGCCGATTACAAACGCCCGCTGGCGCGCCTTTTGCTGCGGGACGGCGAGGGCGGGCTCATTAAGGGCGATGTGGTCGACCTCGCCGAATGCGACGAACAAACCGGGGCCTTCAAACGCAACATCACGCGCTGCTTTCACCCCTCGGACTACGGCATCCAGGCTTCCCTCTTCCTGATCTGAACCGCCGCGGCCCCATATGCTTCAGGCCGGCCGCTTTTTGGCGCAGACCCGGCCGGCCAGGGCCAGAGTGTTTTCAAAATCGCCGGTCAGGGCGTCGGCTTTAATGCTTTTTAAAATAAGCTCGTCCACGACCCCGCCTCCGACGGCCACGAAAGGATGGCGGTATTCCGGAGGGATTTCGTTCTTCAATAAATGCACGGTTCTTTTTAAAGCGCCGAAGCAGGAGGCCGTCAGCATCGACAAGCCGATCATGTCAGGCTGCAGTTCCAGGGCTTTCCCCAGAAACACGGCCGGCGGCACATCGACGCCCAGGTCGGTCACCTCATAGCCGTGGGCGCGCAAAAACATTGAGGCCACGCTTTTACCCAGGTCATGGATGTCGCCTTCAACCGTGCCGACCACAATAAGCCCCAGCTTTTCGTCGGAAGGTTTTAGTTCAGGGCGGGCCGAGATCATATCCAGAATGCCGCGCATCATGTCGTCGGCTATGATCAGGCCGGCCACGAAATACCCCTGGCTCTCATACAGCTTGCCTATGTCTAAAAGGCCTTCCAGGCAAAGCTTCAGGAGCTTGGTCGCCGACAGGCCTTCATCTAAGAAGGCCCGGGCCTCCGGCAAGACTATTTCCTCGTCAAGGTCGATGAAAGCTTTTAAAAAATCGGCCCGTCGCCCGGGGTTCATGTTAAGAGGCATTTCATTAATTCCACAGGCCAAGGTCGCTCTCAAAGGCGACATGGCCTGGAGGCAGCAAAAGCCGGCCGCAGCCGAGCGGCTTGTCCGTGAAGTCAAAATACCTGTATTCCAGCTTAAAAACAGGATAACTCTGATCAATGCCGAGAAAAGCGGCGTCGGCGGCGTTCGGCAATTCGGCTTTAAGGGCGGCCCGCGCTTTTTTTAAACGCAGGCTATGGCCGGGCGCAAAAAAATCGGAGACGGTCGCCAGCGTCAGATCGCTTTCCACCACCGGTAAAGTCGGCACAGGGTGAAGAAAACTATGTTGAAGCCAATACGGTTGGCCTGAGACCAGCAACATGCGGCTGATGGCTATGACTTTGCTGCCGGGCGCCAGCTCCATGGCCTCGGCCAGGCCGGCCTCCAGCTTGGTCATCCGTATGGTCAGAAATTTTATTTTCAAATGTTTTTTCTGCCGAAGCAAACTGGTGGCGGCGCTCAGGGAAAAACTGAGCTGATTCCAGTCCAGCCCGAC
>JAISRV010000290.1 GCA_031273445.1 Candidatus Adiutrix sp.
TTGTTCGGCGCCAGAACCAGGGTCGGCATATTCATCCTGGCCGCCACGTTGGCCATGGTGAAGGTCTTGCCCGACCCGGTCACGCCCAGAAGAACCTGGGCGGGCGCGCCGTCGCGCAGGTTGCCGACCAGGGTCTCTATGGCCTCGGGCTGGTCGCCCTGAGGCTGATATTCGCTGACCAATTCGAAACGGCGTTTTTCAGCCATAGGTCGCCCTTTAAGCCGGCGGCGCGCCCGAAACTCCAAAGAGAGCGGCCGCGCCTCCTCAGCCGCTGTATTTCCAGGTGGTGAGGCCGGCCTTGTCTTCCAGGATGACGCCCTTCTCCATCAGCCCGTCTCTGAGGCGGTCGGCGGCGGCCCAGTCTTTCGCGGCTCTGGCTTCGGCGCGGGCGGAGATCATTTTTTCTATTTCCCCGGCCGACATCTGAACCTCGCGGCGCGCGGACAGGGCCTCGAAAAACCGGGCCGGGCTTCTCTGCCACAGGCCGAATTCATCGCCCATTATTTTAATGGCCGCATAAAAGGCGGCTACTTTTTCCAGATCGGCGGCGGCCACGGCCTTGTTCAGGGCCCGGGCCAGATCGAAGACCAGGCCCAGGGCCTTGGCCGTGTTGAGGTCGTCGTCCATGGCCGCCCTGAATCTGGAGCGGGCTTCGTCGACCTGATCCATCTTGAAGGCCAGAACCTCGCGCTCGCCCATGAGTTCCTCGGCCGCCTCCAAGGCGCGGTAGATGCGCTCCAGGGCTTTTTCCGCTTCGCGCAAGGCTTCGTCGGAAAAGTCCAGGGGGCCGCGATAATGTTTGGAGACCAGAAGGCAGCGCAGAACCTCGCCGTCGAATTTCTTCAGGACGTCCTTGACGGTAAAGAAATTGCCCAGAGATTTGGACATCTTCTCATTGTTGAGCCGCACGAAGCCGTTGTGGACACAGAAGCGGGCCATGGGCCGGCCCAGCGCGCCGGACTGGGCCAATTCGTTTTCATGATGCGGGAAGATGAGGTCCTGCCCGCCGCCGTGAATATCGAATTCCGCGCCCAGGAGTCTGAAGCACATGGCGGAACACTCGCTGTGCCAGCCGGGCCGCCCTTCCCCCCAGGGGCTGGGCCAGGACGGCTCTCCCGGCTTGGCCGCCTTCCACAGGGCGAAGTCGGCCGGGCTCTTCTTGCGCTCGTCCACGGCCACGCGCGCCCCGGCTTCCTGTTCGTTCATTTCGCGGCCCGAGAGCCGGCCATATTCTTCATAGGCGGACACGTCGAAATAAACGTCGCCCTCCACTTCATAGGCGAAGCCGCGGCTGATGATCCCGCCTATGTCTTCAATCATGCCTTCAATATATTCCGTGGCCCGGGGCGTCCGGTCGGGCTGGAGGCAGTTGACGGCCGCCATATCCTCGTTGAAGCTTTTTATATAAGTTTCGGCCAGTTCGCGCCAGTCGCGGCCGGTCTCCGCGGCCCGTTTGATGATCTTGTCGTCGATGTCGGTGAAATTTCTGACGTAGTGGACTTCCAGACCCTCGGCTTTCAGATGGCGCGCCAGAATGTCGAAAGCGACCGAAGCGCGGGCGTGGCCGACATGGGCGTGGTCGTAGACGGTGGGGCCGCAGACGTAGAGGCTCACGCGCCGGCCGTCCAGCGGCGCGAAGGGCTCCACCCGGCCGGATTTGGTGTTGTAGAGTTTCAGCGGCATATTCCACCTCGCCACGATAGGCTTCAAAGCTCCGCGTCGTATTTGCGCGACCTCATAAGGCAAATTTAGTTATAATAGCCCATAGCCCGGGCAAATGCAACAGCCCCGGCCAATGCCTCACAGGAGAACGGCCCATGACCGCGGAGAGAAAAAGCGGCTTAAAAAGCCCGGACGAATATCTGGCCGAGCGGCCGGACGGCTCGCTGGGCTGGGGGCCCTTGACCGAAGGAATCCTGTTGAGACGCTACAAGCGTTTTCTGGCCGACGTGGAGCTGCCCGGCGGCCGCCTCGTCACCGCCCACACGCCCAATACCGGCCGTATGCTGGGCTGCTCCGAGCCGGGCCGGCCGGTCTGGCTCTCGCGCCATGACCGGCCCGGGCGAAAATATCCCTTTTCCCTGGAAATGATCTCGATGCCGGAGGCCCTGGTGGGGGTGAACACCGCCGTGCCGACTCGCCTGGCCGCCTTTTGCGCGCGCCGCGGCCGGAGTGAGGAGCTGCCGCGCCCGGCCGCGGTGGAAACGGAAGTCAGGAGCGGCCGCAGCCGGCTGGACATGAAAATAACCCCGACCCGGGGGCCGCGAATTTTTGTGGAGATAAAAAACTGCACCCTGGCCGAGAACGGAACGGCCTTTTTCCCCGACGCCGTCACCGCGCGCGGGCTCAAACACCTTCAGGAGCTGGCCGCCCTGGCCGCCGGCGGCGCCAGGGCGGCCATTTTCATCCTGGCGCAGCGCGGCGACGCCAGGCGCTTTGCCCCGGCCGACCATATCGACCCGGCCTGGGGCCAGGCCCTGCGCCGGGTCGTCGGGGCCGGCGTCGAACTCCTGGTCTATCAGGCCGAACTGACTCTGGAAAGCATCCGCCTGGGCCGGCGCCTGCCCGCCGTCTTATATTGACCCGCCTTTTTGAGCCCTCTAATACATATAAATAGCAGTAATTATTGATTAAAACGATATTTTACAAAAAAATCGCCCCAGGCTGGCATTTTTATGTTTACGCGGGGGCGGAAATGTAGTACACTGCCCTTTATCAAACCAAAACATGCGATAAAAAAGGCGCCGTTTCAAAGCCGACGCCGCTTCAGCGATATGGTCGCGCGCGTTTCCGTATTGAAGCGTGGAGTCCTGGCGCGCCTTTTTTCCGCCTAAATCAAGTGACGAACGGAGGAGGATTCACACTATGCCTAGCGAGAAAGCCCAAGCGAAATACCCAGGCTTGGATCTGGCCAAGTTGGAGCCGGTTTTTGAAGATTACGCCGGGAACAAAGACGGCGCCCTGATTCCGGTTTTGCAGAAAGCCCAGGACATCTACGGCTATCTGCCGGTGCCCGTGCTGGAAGCCATAGCCGAGCGCCTGGAGGCGCCCATAAGCCAGGTCTATGGCGTGGTCACTTTCTATGCCCAGTTTCACCTGGAGCCGCGCGGCAAGAACATCGTCCGCACCTGCCAGGGCACGGCCTGCCATGTGCGCGGCGCGGGCAAAATTCTCGACGCCCTCAAGGAAGGCCTGGGGGTCGGGCCCGGCGGCACCACGGAAGACCTGCGGTTCACGCTGGAGACGGTGGCCTGCATCGGCGCCTGCGGCCTGGCGCCGGTCATCATGGTCAACCAGGAAACCCACGGCCGCCTTACGCCCGACGGCATTCCTGAAATTTTAGACAAATATCGGAAATAAGGGAGTGAAGACATGAAGAAACCGCCCGTATTCCCTCATATTGAAAATTACGCCCAACTGGCGGAATTCCGTCAGGCCGCCAAGCCGAAACTGGCCATACGCCACCGCGCCGACGCGGAGCCGTACGGCGGCTGCAGGCAGCACATTCTGGTCTGCTGCGGCACCGGCTGCGCCTCTTCCGGGGCCAGGCAGGTGGTCGAGGCCTTTGAAAGGGAACTGGCCCGCTTCGGGCTCGACAAGAGCGTGGAGGTGGTCATAACCGGCTGCCACGGCTTTTGCGAAATGGGCCCGCTGGTCATCATCTATCCGCAGGATTATTTTTACGTGCGCGTCCAGGCCGGGGATATTCCCGACATCGTCGAACAGACCGTCAAACAGGGCCGGCTGGTCGACCGGCTGCTGTATCGCGGCCACGAAGGGGCCGATCCGACGCTGAAGCACCACGACATAGATTTTTACGCCCGTCAGCACCGCCTGACTTTGCACAACTGCGGCCTCATCAACCCCGAAAACATAGAGGAGTATATCGCCGAAGACGGCTACGCCGCCCTGGCCAAGGCTCTGGAAGAGCGCGACGCCATCGGCCTTCTCGCCGAAATCAAGGAATCCGGCCTGCGCGGACGCGGCGGCGGCGGTTTCCCCACCGGCGTCAAATGGGAGCTCTGCCGGCGGGCCGACGGCGCCAAGAAATACCTCATCTGCAACGCCGACGAAGGCGACCCCGGCGCCTTCATGGACCGGGCCATTCTGGAAGGCGACCCGCACAAAGTCATTGAAGGCATGGCCATCGGCGCC
>JAISRV010000322.1 GCA_031273445.1 Candidatus Adiutrix sp.
ATTCTCTCGGCCGCCAGCCAGGCCCAGTAATAAGGCTTGCCGACCACCATTTCCGCCTGGCCTTTGACCCGCCTGTCTTCCAAAAGAACGCTGCGATAGCCGCCCCGGGCCAGAAAATCGGTCACTTCGGCGACGCTCCAGCGGTTCCAGTAGGCTTTTAAATGGTTGAAGCCCGGATCAAGATAGCCGTCCGTCTCCCAGCTTATGACCGTCTCGGGGCCGAAATTGTCGCGAATGACTATGCGGGCCGGCTCGCAAAGCATCAGGCGATCCAGCGGAGCGCGAAAATCGGGACAGAAGGTCAGGCAGTTCACCAGGGCCACGAGATCAAAGCGCCGGTCGCGCAGATCCTCAATGGCCCCGCAGGTCAGCCTTTCCGCCGGCAGACCGTGGGCCGGGAGGATGGCGCGGCCTATTTCTATGAGGCTGGGGCTGTAGTCCAAGCCGTAATATTCCACCGCCAGGTTCCTTTTTTTAAAGGAATGAAAAAGATAGCCGCTGCCGCAGCCCGCGTCCAACAGGCGCGGCGCGGCCGCCGCGGACCTGATGAAGGGCGCGAGAATTTCGGCCGCCTGGGCGGCGGCGTCCATCTCCGCTTCGCCCCGGGCGCGGCGGCCGTATAATTCGCGGAGGCTCTGAGAATGTTCCCAGATGTTTTCCGTCGGGTCCGGAATCATGGCGGCGATCCTGACTGCGCCCAGTGGCCGACGCCGAGGGCTTCGAAGGTTTCAGGGGCCAGATGGGTGTAATGAGGTCCCTTTTTTTCCAGGTCAGCCAGAAAGCGGCGCCGGTTGTCGTCGGATTCAAAGGAAAGCACCACCAGGGCGCGCCCGACCTGCTCGCCGGTGTGAACATAGTTGAAATAAGAAATGGCGCCCAGAGGCGACAGGCGGTCCAGAAATTCGGCCAGGGCCCCGGGCCGCTCCGGAAAATTGAGAATCGCGGCGAAGGGGCGTTTGAACAGAGCCGGCTGAAAGGGGGCGATACGGAAGCTCAGGTCGGCCCGGCCGGAGACGTCTTTAAACTCGTAGCCGCCGGCCGTCAGCAGCCGCTCAAGTTCGGCCGCCTTCCGGCGCGGCGCGTCGAAGCCCACGATGGGAAAGGCGGTGACGCGGTCGTTCTGGCCGCACATGAGATAGCTGATGTTGAGGCCCAGCGGGGCCACGGTCTTCATCAGGGCCAGCATGGTCCCGGGCCGCTCCTCAAGGCGGATCTGGTAATGCGGTTTCGACTCGGCGTCGGCCCCTCCGGACCGGCGGGCGATCTGGGCCAGCTGGCGAAAGTCGAGGTTGGCCCCGGTCAGAACTACGCCGGCCTTCAAGCCGCGCAGTTTCTCCGCACATTTGCGGGCCGCGGCCAGGCCCATGGCCCCGGATGGTTCCGGCAGCACGCGGGCGACCTGCCAGAATTTCTGGATGGCGGCCGAAACTTCGCCGACCGTGACGAGAACCAGGTCGTCAAGCAGCTCGCGCAGCAGTTCAAAGGGCAGGCGGCCCGCGCGTTTCACGGCGGTTCCGTCGCAGAAGACGTCGACATGGTCCAGGGTGACCGGTTCCCCGGCCGCGAAAGCCGCGGCCATGGAGGCCTGGCCTTCCTCCTCCACCCCGACGATGCGCACCGACGGATCATAGGTTTTGATGGCCGTGGCCGCCCCGGCGGCCAGCCCGCCGCCGCCGATCTGCAAAAAGACCACATCCGGCCGATGCGGGCCGATCATCAGCTCGTCGCCCAGGACGCCCTGCCCGGCCATGACCAGCATGTCGTCGTAAGGGGGCACATACAGGGCGCCGCTCTGGCGGCAGAAATCGTCGGCCGCGGCCGCGGCCTGGTCGAAATTGTCGCCGACCTGCCGGATATCCGCCCAGGAGCCGCCCAGCTTGGCGGCGGCTTCGACTTTGAGGCGGGGGGCGGCCTTGGGCATAAACAGGTGGGCGGAAATGCCCAGCCGCGAGGCGGCCAGAGCCACGCCCTGGGCGTGATTTCCGGCCGAGGCCGCCGCAACGCCGGACAACCGGGCCTCTTTTTCCCTGGCCTTCATGAAATTGAAAGCCCCGCGCCATTTGTAAGAATGGATGGGAGAGAGGTCTTCGCGTTTCAAAAGCATCTCCCAGCCGCCGGGCATGGCGTAAACTTCAAGCGGAGTGGCCGAAGCCAGTTGATAGACGCGGGTGCGGGCTTTCATGATCTGCCCGAACAATTCCTCTTTCGTCAAAGCGGCTTCGCTCATAAAACACCTGCAATTTTAAATGTGAATGCTAGGCTGGGCCGGCTGGGTCGTAGCCAGGCAAAAAATGTGATTTTTGCCTGGCGAGCGAGTTTATCGGCCTCTCAACCAGTCGCGTCCTCCGTCGCCCCTCTCCGGGGGCGACCGCCTTTTCCCGCTTTGGCTTGGAGCCTTACTGGGGCGAGCCCGCCGGTCTTCAGTCGGCCGCACAGGTTACTAGTGTCGCACAAAATCAGCTTTACAGGCAAGGGAAAATACACGATAATAATCACTCGCGTCTGATGGAGAAAAAATGATCAGCAAAACCGCCCGCGCCAACTTGGCGCTTTCTCTTGCCGCCGTCTTCTGGGGCGTCACCTTTATATTTCAGCGTGAAGCGATGGCTCACCTGACGCCTTTGGCTTACGGCGGCATACGCTTTACCGTGGGCGCGCTGGCCCTTCTGCCTTTCGCCCTGCCGCGCGCGCTCAAACTTGCTGGAAGCGCGGACGACGCCGCCAAAATGCTGCGCGGCTGGCTTTGCGGCGGCCTGATTTCCGGCGGCTTCATTTTCGCCGGGGCCAGTTTTCAGCAATACGGGCTTTTGTGGACGACGGCGGGCAAGGCCGGCTTCATCACCAGCCTTTACGTCGTCCTGGCGCCCCTTATTTTGCGCCTGGCCGGCCAGAAAATATCGCCGGGCGAGGCCGCGGGCATTGCGCTGGCCGTCGGCGGGCTTTATCTTCTAAGTTTCACCGGGGGCTTCAGCCCGGCCCCCGGCGACGGTCTGGTGCTGATCGGGGCTTTCATCTGGGCCGGACATATTCTGGCCTTAAGCTGGCTCTCGCCCCGCATGGATTCGCTGGTTCTGGGCGCGGGCCAGGCGCTGGTCTGCGGCCTTATGGGGCTGGCGGCGGCCGCCGCCATGGATCAATGGCCTTCACGGGCCGCCCTTGCGGCCGCCTGGTTCGACATTCTCTGGGGCGGCCTCTTCTCGGTGACCCTGGGGTTCACCTGCCAGGTCATCGGCCAGAAAGACGCTAAGCCCGTCCCGGCGGCCATTATTATGCAAATGGAAGCCGTCGTGGCCGCCGTGGCCGGCTGGCTGTTTCTAAACGAAGTCATGACGCCGCGCATGCTGACCGGGGCGGTCGTCATGCTGGCCGGCATGATGATCAGCCAACTGTGGCCCATCATGACCCGAAACAGCCGCGACTGGAAGGCGCCGCCGGCCTGATGCGGCGACGATCGCCGCGAATTCGCTTGCGGTCTTGATTTGCAATGAGGCTGCGGCGCGCCTGGCCGCGGCCTCCTGTCATTTGAACCTTAGGATGAACCTTGGAAAAATTGCGGGGAGGGCGGGCCTCTTCGCCGGAGCATCATCATGCCGCCCAAAATGCGCGCTTTTATATATCTGCTTATCGCCGCCTTCATCTGGGGCTTTTCCTATCCCATCGGCCGCATGGCCCTGGAGCATCTGTCGCCCTTCGCCTATGGCGGCCTCAGATACATGTTCGGCTCGCTGGCCCTTATGCCGCTGGCCTGGCGCTGGCGCCGCCGTCCCGCCCCTATGGCCTATGCCGGCAACGACTCGCCCCGCCTGTGGCTCTGGGGAGGGCTGTTGAGCGGCCTGTGCCTGAGCGTAGGCGCCTTTCTTCAGCTTTACGGCCTGGCGCAGTCCTCAGCCGGCAAAGTCGCCTTCATCACCGCCCTTTACGTCTCAATGGTGCCGATTCTGGCCTTCATCGCCGGGCAGATGCCGCGCCTTCTGGTTTTAGCCGGCCTGGGCGTCGGCCTGGCCGGCCTGTATCTTCTGACCGGCGGCGCCGGGGGCTTCCACAAGGGGGAGGGCCTGATTCTGGCCGCCGATGTTTTCTGGGCCCTGCAGGTGCTGATAACCGGGCGCCTGGCCGCCCGGGTCAACACCTGGCTGTTTTCTCTGGCCCAGGCGATGACCGGCTGCGCCGTCACGCTCATCCTGGCGGTCCTGACCGGCAATATGCCCGGCTGGGGCCTGTTTTTGCAGACCCTGCCCTTCACCATGTGGGGCATACTTTCCGTGGGCCTGGCCTACACCTGCCAGACGGTCGCCCAGCGGGACGTCTCTTCCACTTCCGCCGCCCTGGTGCTGCCGCTGCAGTCGGTCATCGGCTCCGCGGCCGGGGCGCTGATGCTGGGGGAACAGATGACCGCCGGCATGATCGTGGGCGCGCTGATCATTGTCGCCGGCTGCATTATCGCCCAGTTCGCCCGGGAGCCCGTGCTCATAACCGGGGAACACCGGCTTTACCGGCCCATTTTACGCCTGCGCGTCGCCCTGAGCCTCTTCCTGGGGCTGGGCACGGCCGGGCTCCTGATCTGGGCGCTGACCTGATTGAGGGGCGATTTTATATTTCCTGAAAGAGGTAGCGGGAAAAAACGTTTTTGGCCAAGGCGGCCTCGGCCATGAAGTTTTCGTTGACGAAGCGAAGCGGGCGGCGGGGTTCATAGGGGCAGTTCCGCCCGGCGAAGACGGTGATGGCGCCCAGGCCGGCGGTCTCGCCCCAGGTGATGATTTCCTGCGACAATACTTTTCCCCGATAAGCCGACACAAGGTCGGCCGCCAGCTCGGCGGAAACGTCGGGGTCGTGGGCATGATCAAAGCCCGGGTTGCCGCGGACGGCTTTTAAATTTGAATGGTGGATGAAACAGACTCCTTCGCGGCTTAACAGAGATTCAAGAATTTGGCGGATATAAGCCTCCAGAACGTCCGGCGAGGCATGAATCATGGAATCGAAAGAAAAAATGAAGTCATATTGCCAGTCGGCCGCCCCGGCCAGGGAATAGCCGTCGTTCAGTATGGCCTTGAAATCAGGGTGGGGGGCGGAAAAGGCGTCTTGACAATACCGCACGCATGGCCCGGCGAGGTCCACCGCCCGGTAGGCTTCCGTGGCCGCGCCGATCAGGAATTTCGTCCAGCGGCCATAGCCCGGGGCTATTTCCAAAATGCGCCGGGCCGGCAGAAAACAGCGGATGCGGGGATAGATGGTGGAGAGCCATTGGGCGGTTGACGACCCCCAGGCCTGGGACCATTCTTCGCCATGATTTTTCCGCCAGTCGTAGCGGTTGTTCCATTTGTCGAGATTCCAGCGGATATCCGGCATAAATTTTCACTCTTTGACGACAAAACATGGGACATGCGCTAGTTCCAGTTTTTTGACGCAGCCTCGATGGGCGCGAAAAAAATCGTCCACCGCCCTGGTCGCCCCATCCACCAAGGCATAGTCGTCCAGCATTATCACGCCGCCGCGAACCACCAGGTCAAAAAGATTCGCCAGGACGCTCCCGGTTACTTGGCATAAATCAACATCTATGTGCAAGAAGGCGATGCGCAGCTCCGGATGATCCTTAAGATAGGCCGGCAATGTCTCTAAAATATCTCCTTTCACCAGCTCGAAATTTGTGACCCGCTTCGCGGCAAGTATATTTTCCAGTTCGTTTTTTTCAAGGCCAGGTCCGGCGCCGGCGTTGAATTTATTGGCGAAATCCCTATCATTGGAATTCACGCCGCTGGGGATGGGGAAATCGCCAAAAGCGTCGAAGGCTATCACTTTTCGAGACTCCGAAGCGCCTAAGGCGTCACGAAAGGCGCAAATCCGGATCAGCGAGCATCCTTTATAAACGCCGCATTCCACGATCTGTCCCGGCAATCCGAGCGTCATTTTGTATAACTCATATTGAGCCAGGATTTTTTTTATTCTCCTTTGCTCGCAGGTTAAATAAAAAGCGTTTTCCGCATGATAGGATTTTTTTTCATTTTCCGGCGAAAACGTCTCCATTTGGTTTTTCCTCTCCTTCCGCTTGTAAGCTTTCAATCAATAAGACGTTTCTTATATCGTCATCTAGCAAATCAGCGTATTTTAAATAAGAGCGCGCTGTTTCATCAGTTCGTATCAGATGTTTCATATGCTCAATGGTCATTTTTTGCCTTATCGCGTCGCCGCGTTCGGCATATATGCGACGCAGCATGTCAAAGCCGAACAGTTGGTTTTTAATGCTTTTCACCCGGTTAAGGTATACGGCCTCCGCGACATCTAATTTCCCTTCCCGCAAAAGCCGGACATGGCCGTAATTTAATTCCAAAACGGCCAGAAAAGACATCTCCGAGATATCTTTGGCGCTGATTTCCTCCGTATCAAATAAACGCTCCATCCAGGAATTGTTTGCTTGCCAATACTCGGGCGAATCCTTTATATATCCAAGATTCACGAATTCATCATACATTTTTGTTCCTGGAAAAGGGGTGGCGATGGAACAGGTTATCCAATCCACATCCAGGCGTTTGGCCAAAGCTACGGTCTGGCGCATCGACTCCGCCGATTCGCCCGGAAAACCGATCATAAAAAATAACTTAATCAGCATGTCTTTGGATTTGGCGTATTGAACCAGATATTCCAGCTTTTTCATATCGAGATTCTTGCCGATTTTTTTCTGCATTTCCGGACTGGCGGATTCCACCGCCAATGACAGATCGACGATGCCGGCCTCGCTCAAGGCGTCGATAATCGCTTTGGTCGTATGATTCACGCTCATGTTCAGCACAATCATATGGAGTTCGGGAATGTTCAGGTCGCGAAGCATGGCGAATAAGTCCAGGGCTTTCGTCTCGGGAACAAAATTGTCGTCCAAAATAATTATGCAATTGATCCGCCAAGTATTGTGTAGCCATATTATCTCGTCGCTGATATTCTCCAGGCTTCGCCAACGCGGACGACGGCCATGCATCAGCGCCGAGGCGCAAAAGGAGCAACCCACAGGGCAGCCGCGCGAAGCCATTACTGAAAATGAATTCGCCTTTTCCGGGGCGACGCTTAAGGTTGAATTGAAATTGGAATGACTGGCGTAAAATTCCATATCCATGAATTCTGGGTAAAGCCGAAAATCCAGGTCGATATTTTCCGGCAGCGCGGCGGCTTGGAGTTTGCCGGCGGCATTTTTACGAATACGGCCTTTCCAATGAACGCCGGACAAATCGCCTATTCCCCTTCCCCCGGCCAGAATTCGCCGGCATAATTCAGGAAAAACCGCCTCGCCCTCCCCGCAAATTATATAATCCGCCAGGTCGGTATTTTCTAAAATATACTCTCCAACTGCGGTTATATGGCAACCTCCGGCAATGATAGTGCAATCTGGTAAGATATTTCTGGCGGTCTCGGCCAGAAGCATGAAAAACACATGACTTGTAGTGAAGTTTACAGAGATGCCGATTATTTGGGGAGGTTTTTCCATATATTGTTTTAATGCGTCTTCCATAAATTTCGTATAATCATCGTAATTCGTAAATGTGGAGCATAATCCTGAACAGATATTTAAATCCAGATGCGAGACCTGTATTTCCGGATATTCTCTTTTCAGAGCGCAATATAGATAAAAAAGGCCCAGCGGCGGCTGCAGGGGCGGATGGTGAGCGGCCGCGTCATGATAGGCAATATCAATGCCGGCCGGAGGGATGCTGATCAGTAATACTCCGTCGCTCATGGACATTCTCCTGATTTGAAAATTCACGTCTGCCTGAAGCCGCGGAAGTCAATGTTTCTTTCGACATAAAGATTGTTCAGCATATCTATCAATTTGCGCTGTTTGATTTCATGATTGTTCATCAAAATACTTTGATTGGCTTCATGTAGAGCAAGGTAAAATTCGTCGTCCGTCAATTCCGTAAAGTTGACTGTCATCAAATCTGAATTCAAATGTTTGTTTTCATAGAAATCAGCGCAATCTTCAATAAGCCCCAACCGAATCGCCTCGGCATATAATTCTGTTCCCGGAAACGGTATAACCGGCTTTATATTTCGCACCTGGGCGCCATTGTCATATTTAACGACGAAATCCGTCGTCTGCCGCAAGGTTCGAAGATTTTCCCCTGGAATCCCGAACATGACGTTTAAGCCCGGCGTTATGCCGGCCGCCAGGGAGGCCTCGACCCCCTTCACGATCGTTTCGGTGGTCAAAGCCTTTTTCATATTTCGTAAAATTTCGTCGTCGAAAGATTCGATGCCGAAGTGAATGAAGACGCAGCCCGCCCTTCGCATGGCGGCAAGCACTTCCGGCTTGGCGTGGTTGAGGCGGCCGCAACACATCCATTTTATGTTCAGCTTTTCCCTCATCATGGCCTCGGACAAGCGCATCGCCCTGTCGTCGCTGGACAAAAGCAGTTCATCGCAAAAATATATGAAGGTAATGCCAAAATCTTTTTTCAACAGCTTTATTTCCTCAATTATGCCCTCATCGCTTCTGGGGCGGAACCCTTCGTCCAGGCGATAACAAAAGGTGCAATTATAGGGACACCCCCTTCCCGAAATCATTAAGCCCACAAAATCCGTGGCGGCGCAATGCGGTAATCTGATCAGGCGGTATATTTCCATGGGGAATCTGTGGTAGGCGGGAAAGGGTATCTCGTCAATAGCCTTTATCAAGGGGCGCCTGGGATTTATTTATATGAACAGCCTCTCCTTCGCGCCAGGCCAGGCCTTTTATTTTTTCAAGCGACCGGTTTGCGGTTATGGCCTCCGCAAGTTCCAATATCGTTTCCTCGCCCTCGCCTATGCAGACAGCGTCAGCGTTGAGTTTTCGCAGGAAATAGGCCGGTTCCGGGGCGGGCCCGTGTCCTCCGATGCAGAAAAAGGGGCGATTCTTAGATCCATTGACGATCTTTGATATTTCCAAAGCCTTCCGGTATGGCCAATAGCCTCCTATGAAGCTCAACCCAACCATATCATAGCGTATTTCCTCTAATTGTCTCGCCAAATGATCATTTGAATAATGATGAACATCCTGGCCATAGATATCCGCCTGATGGCCGTGTCGTTCCAATACGGCGGTCAAATATGCGATCCCGATAGGGAAATAAGGGATATATGACTCATTGTCGTATAATACGAAAAGAATTCGCATCGGGGAATCGCCTCCATAGCTTGAAGTAATCAGAATCCGCCAAATCGCGAATATAAGTCGTTATAATTCTGGCTGCTCATGATATTCGCGATAATGCTGTGCTCCTTGACGAAGGCCTCAAGAGCGCGCTCCAAAATTCTCGCTTCCCATTCGAAAGGAAAAACAATCACTCCCTCCCTGTCGGCGAATATCAAATCGCCCCTATTGATCTCAATGCCGTTTATGACTATTTTTTTCCCATATGAATCGCAGGTCGCCCGCTTGCGAACATCCGCGCAGCATACCCCCCTGGCGAATACGGGAAACCCGATCTCCGAAACGGCGGCGGAATCACGGGTCATGCCGCCGATGACAGCTCCCGCCGCTCCCGCCTTCACCGCCATATTGGCGTTCAGCTCGCCGAAATAGGCGTAATTCGGGCAGTCGTTCTGGACCATAATGACGTCGCCCGGAGTTATATGGTTATAAGATTCAAGGGTCTTGTAAATTCCGGAATAATCCTCGCCGGAGCGAAGCGGACGCAGATGCAGGGTAAAGGCGCGGCCAAGAATCCTGCTGCGCCTCAAATTCGGCTTCAACGAGCTTATCACTCCCCTCACCCCAAGATCATCCATTATGTCGGAGAGCATCGGGCTTGAAAAATGCACGGCCAGCATGGCGAATCGGCTGCGCGCCCTTTCCCGCATGCCGGCCGCGATGGCCTCGGCCAGCGGCAAGTCCTCCGGATCGTTCAAATCAACGGCTTCAAGAGGCGAAGCCTCCAGAAGATAGGGCTTCTCGCCTATGCGGCGCCCTGTTTTCAGAGCGGCCTCCCGTCTGACCATATACAGGCCCATGGTTTCACTGTAGATCCAAGGCAAATCAACTGAATTAGGTATATGGGCGCAATCATATCCGGGTCCCGATTCGGTCCATTCGTATCGCTTATCCTTGCGAACCAGAACAACCGAATCATATTCGGAACCGCTCATAAGAACATCAAGGCCTTTCTTTAAAGTTCCCGGGGCGATAAAGGGGCTGGTGCAAAGTATCTGAACTATTATGTCGGCTTCCGTGTGGCGGACTTCATTCAGGAACATGCCG
The DNA here is from genome assembly GCA_031273445.1 of Candidatus Adiutrix sp. Taxonomy (GTDB): domain Bacteria; phylum Desulfobacterota; class Desulfarculia; order Adiutricales; family Adiutricaceae; genus Adiutrix. The sequence continues at coordinate 10,220 of JAISRV010000322.1, forward strand.
TTGCCGTCGGCGGCGTTGGTGGCGAGAGCCGGATCCCGATGCAGACGGAGACAATTGAGATGATCAGCCATTTTATGGATTTCAGGAGATTCAGAATCCAGCCAGACCTCGTCGAACAATCCGCTTTTAATTATTTTATCCAGCGTTATCAGGAATAACGGCATGCCGTCAAGATTAAAGATATTCTTGTTTTTAATTCTTTCGCTGTTTCCCTTTGCGGGAAGAAAGATGGCTGTGCGCATATTTTCCCCTTCTGCCGCCTTGATAAGCCGTATGACCGAGTTAATGACTAATATTATCTTCATCGCCAGGCTTGGTATAAACATCACTAAACATGCCCTTGAGCCTAACAGGATTTATGGAAATTATTTCAGTGTCAGGATAATAATTCGCAGCGAAGTTTTTCATTATTTCCCAATTGGGCATCATCATTTTAAGATAGTAAGCTCTGTTGACATCCAGAGATAAAGATTCAAAGAACCGGCTGTCTTCATCGCCCGATATAAAATGCTCGTTAGATGTAACGGTGCAATCGCATCCAACCAAATATATTCGGCGCGGATTCGTGAACAATATAAATTGCAAGGCCTGGTGGGCTATGGTAAAAGAATTCCATAATGGTTGAATATCAATATCAACGGGAATCGGCCAGCCCAAAATAAAATCCCCTTCAGACCGGCAAACGAATTGGCCGTTTGTTTTATATTTCCTGGCATTTTTCAGTTTCAGAAACAATGATTCCGGAAACAACCAATCGCCGCCTGTTATATGACCCGCGCTCTGGTTGCAGATGAACTTTACGCAATTATTGCCCGTATATTCCACAAATTCATTCATAAAAGAATCTATGCCGCGCCTATCCAGGCAAAATAAAAAATCAAATTTGACTTTATTCAGCATAAAAGCGCGATTACAGCCCACGTGAAGGGCATTTTTTATTGGAATATAATCATTGGCGGTCGGGCCAGCCGCAACCAAAACAACATCACGCCCGGCAAATGCCCCCTTGTATTCGCCGAATGTTTTCTGATGCAGAACCAGACTTTCGATATCTCGGCATATAAATCGACCAAGATCCGTGAAGTTGTTATCCAGCCTAAGGGCTGTCCGGGGCAATGATTTTAGCCTTATTTTAGGCCGGGATCCGCGCGGGGGGAGATGCGGGCGCGCTTTTCGCGGGCCGGTCGCTTGCAGCAGTTTATCCTGGCGCATAAATACGTGCGCCAGATATAAGCGCACCTCAGAAGCGGGCAAGGAGAAGCCCAAGAGTTCAAGTTTAGAAGAGAACGACGGAGGAGGGCAATATTGAAAACCCTGCCGCAGAGATTTCAAGTAAGGCGAGTCCGGTTCCGGCTTTTCTTCCAGCTCTGGCGCCGGGCGGTCAGCCGCGGCGGCCGGTTTTTCCGCCGCCAGCAAAACCAGTCCCCGCGGGCTGAACCAGGCCGCCGGGTCGGCCCCGGCCGGGGCCTGATTCAGACTGGCGTGGAGCGGCCGCAGACCGGCGTATTCCGCCAGACCAGCCAAGGCGGCGGGGCTGAAACGGTAATAATCAGGCAAATAGGCATGTTTGTTGAAAGAGATATTTTTGCCCTCCGGGGTTATTTCGCTTAACCCCGGCTCTATCAGGCAGATCCGCCCGCCCGGTTTGAGAACCCGGGCCATTTCCGCAAAAGTCAGCCAGGGATATTTGACGTGTTCCAGGGCGGTGGCGCCCACCACCAGGTCAAGGCTCTCATCGTCAATTTCCGGCCAGCGGTGAGGGTTTAGGGCCGGGATTTCCGGTTGATCAACTTGGGCGGGCTGGAGGCGGCTGTAATCCAAATCTTCGCCGGTCAGCAGGGCCAGCCGCTCCTGATCCTGGTCATAACGGCCGATATCCAGCAGGCGGATTTTGATTCCAGGTTCAGCCGGGCGCGGAAACCAGGCTTCTCGCAGCCACCGCAAGCGGGTTTTAACCGGCAACAGCATTCGGACGGATTCCCTTTATATTTGAGGCCAGACCGGATGGGCCCGAATCGGCCTGGCGAGGACCGACCCTGGCCCGCATTCTTTTCAGATAGCCTTCTATGACCTCCGCCGGCCTAACCCGGGCCGCCGGTTCGCTGGGGCGGCGGACGATGTGACCGGGCTCGGCGTAAAAGCCGGTATAGGGCAGATGTTCGGTAAAATCAGCCAGGCGGCCCATGATGACCAGTCCATCCACGCCCAAGGCGTTCGCCAGATGGGCAAAACCGCTGTCCACCCCGAAAAAGAAGTCGGCCCCGGCCATGAGCCGGGCCAGCGACTGCAGGGAACGCCGGCCGGTCAAATCATTATAGAGGGCATGGCCGGCCCGCGGCGCGGCGGCTTTGAAGCCTATTTCAGCCACGGACAAGCCCCGGGCGAACAGGAAATCAGCCAATTCGCCCCACTTAGAGTTCAGCCAATCCTTGCGGCCATCATTGGAACAAGCGTGGAAGACCACATAAGGGCCGGCGACGGGAGGAGCTACGGCCTCCGGGCGGATATAAAAACGGGGCGCCTCATCCAGCGGCGGCAGACCGGCCGAGCGGCAAAAAGCCGTCAAGAGGGGGCCGAAGCGGAAATAATTGCGCCAGGTGATGTCCGGGTCGTTATCGTTAAGAACATGCTCGCCGGTGTCGAAACAGCGCTGGCCATTGAAATGAAGATTCAGCACATCGGCGCCGGCGGCTTTTAGCTTGCCGGCCAGGCGGCCGCCGGCGGCCAGGCTGGGCGCGGCGATAAAAAAATCCAAGGCCGGATGCCACCTTAAAGCCTCAAAATAGGCCTCTTTGCCTATCCAGGCCAAGGGGGCGCCCGGGCGGAGCCGCTGGGCATAGCGAATGACCGGCTCGCAGGCTATAATATCGCCCAGATGTTCCAGGCGCATTATGGCCGTCAGATTCGCGGCCGGAACCGGCAATTTTTCAGGCTTGATCATTTCAGCCATCGCCAAGCTCAACCGCGCTTTCCTCGGCCAATATGTGCAGACTGGCTATATGTTTCAGGCCATAACGATTCGCGGCCGCATCATAAATGGCCTGATAGGCGGCGGTATAGGGATTCACGGCTATGACCAGAACCGGCGCGTGTCCCTCCTCAATTTGATCCGCCAGGGCTGCGGGGCCCTCAACCGGCTTGGCGCCGTAAAAGCCGCCAGGTTTGGAATCCATCAACAGGATGCCGGGCTGATCGGAAAATTCCGGCGGAACGGCCGACCGGAACAGTCGTCCGATGCCCCAAAAAGCCAACCGGTCATATTTCTGAAAAAGACGTTCCAGGGAAGCTTTCAGCCCCTCGTTCCAGCTCGGGAGTTGGAAATACGGCGACCCGAAGATAGCCCCGCAATAAGGACAATGGTGACGGCGCAGTTTAAAATGAGAGATGTAATCTATCCAGGCCCCGCATTGCCGGCACCTGCCGCTTATCTTTCTTTTGACGGATTGAAAATGAAAATCGTAAACTTCTCTTTGCCTGTCTAATTGCACCTTGGGGTTATGAAAGCGGCCTAAAAGCTTTTCATATATTTCCCCGAGCAGACAGGCATATTCGTCATCACTCATTTTTGATATGTTCACCAGAGGATAGAGATTTTTTATATGTTCCGTTTCATCTTTGATCCGGCCCAGGGCCAGCGCCCGTTTATAGAGAACGGTTCCAGGGTAAAGGGTGATGGTGCCCAGAAAAATCATGTAATCCGGATGGGCTTCCCACCAGGCCAATGTTTCATGGGCGGTTTCCCGGGTTTCCTCCACATCGCCAAAAATGAAAGTGCCGAGGCAAGACAGGTTGTTTCTCTTTAAAATATCCAGCGCCCGCTCCATCTGTTTAACGCTGATTCGCTTGTTCATGCTTTGGAGTATGCGGTCGCAGGCGCTTTCCAGCCCCAGCCCCACATAGCCGCAGCCGGCTTCCTGAAGAAGGGCTATGGCCTCTTCATCAACCTGCGAGACCCTCATATTGATGCCCCAGCCCTTGAACTCAAGCTCTTTCAGCCTGGAACACAATTCCCGCAGACGGGGCTTGGATTCAGCCAGGAGATCGCTGTCTATATCCAGATGCCGGCTGGCCAGGCCCAGGTTGAGCCAATGCCGCAATTCGGCCATAAAGTCGTCCAGAGGGCGGGGGCGGTAGCGGGATCGTTCCCTGGAATTATGGCAAAAGGTGCATTGAAACGGGCAACCCCGGCCGCTGTGAATGAAGATGCGTTCATTATAGCTTTCCACATCGGTTCCCAAGTTGGCCAAATAATCAACCACGCCAAAACTTTCATAGTCCGGCCGGGGAATATCGCGCCAGTCGGCTATGAGCCGCCGCGGAGCGGTCAGATAAAAACCTTCGGCCTCTTTTATGACGAGCCCGGCCACCGCCTTGACCGGCCCTTTATTTTTCAGGGCCGTGATCAGTTCCGCAACCGTTATTTCGCCTTCGCCGATGATGCCGTAATCGGCAAACTCTATGAGACGCATGGCCGCTTCCGGGGCGCCGGTTAATATTGTGCCGCCGGTGATGGTGACGACGGCCGGATTGACGGCTTTGGCCGTCTCGAAGATCATTCTCAGGCTGACCCAGTTGGGGGCGAAGCCGCCGCTCAGAACGGCTTCGATCCGTTCTTCTTCCATTATGGAAACCAGCTTGACCCGCTGAGCCCGCGTGTCGCCGCCCGCTTCCAGCTCCAGATTGAGGTTGACCACCTTGAGGCCGCCCATTCGTTTCAGAGAGGCGGAAATCAGGGGCAGCCCCGGAGAGCAGGCCCGTCGGTATTCATCCAAGCTGGTGACGGGTAAAACCAAGAGGCAATTCATGACCTGATCCTTTAAAGAACGAGAGAAGCTGACGCTTCCCGAGAACCGGCGGCGGGCAGAACAGGCGTCCCCGATTTGTCCGGCAGGAGCACTAGAGATAAGGAATGTTCGCCAATAAATTCTTCAACGGCCTGGGTGGCCCCCGGCCAGAAGCCCGAGGAATAATCATGCAGAAACAGCAGGCCGCCAGACGCCATCCTGGGAAAAAAGAAGTTCAGCCCCGCCTTCATGGGCTGATATAAATCACAATCCAGGCTGACGAAGGCAAATTTTTTGTCGGCCATTTCCAGGGGCAGGGAATCGGGGAAAAGGCCGATAAAATATCGGCATACCTCAGGATGGCCGACCAGCTTTTTAACCTCGTTAAAATCAGCGTCCTGAAACGCCGGACTTATTTTGGCGTCAACGCCCGCCAAATTATGATCGTCAAAGCCTTTAAAAGTATCGAATAAATAAAGTTTTCTCTGCTGTTTGGCCGCGTAATAGGCCAAAATAGCGGCGGTATTGCCTTTATAAACCCCCACTTCGGCGAAGTCGCCCGGGACGTTGCGGCGGCCCAGCATTTTAAGATTAAGGAGCAAAGAGAAGAACCGGCTGAAATCGCCTGAATTATTGTTTTCCTGGCCTTTGACGAACAGTTTGAAAAGCGCCGCAGCCTCAGGATGGGCCTTAAAATGCCATAAAGAATCGGGGTTATATTCAAGCCGGAAAGGCGCCGTCAGCCAGTCGCGGATTTTGTGGAGCTCCAAAAACGGCCTTGTCTTAAACAAGACTGTCAATTCTGAATCTTCCTCCGCAGCGACAGCCGGCACGGCCTTTGGCTGTTTTTCGCTCATTGAATCTCTTTTCTGAAAAACGCGTGACGGTCATTATGCGCCCGCGGCAGGAAGGCTTTCAATTCGGGTTGCCGCTCCATATGGCGGATATGCAGCACGCCGCGGCTGGAAAGTATGCGCCGCATTTCCCGCAGGGCGAACTCGGGGTTCGCATAGGCGCCGTCGGCGCAATCCCAGACCACCAGACCACAGGCGCCGTCCGCCTCAGGGATATTGCCGGGGTCGGCGAATTCCGCGCCATAACCGGCCTCACCAGCGGCTGATATTTCCATCGGGCTCAAAGCCAGGGCATAGATTTGCGTCTTATGCCCGTTTTTTACGTATTCCAGGCATTCATCATGGTCATAACGGCCGATGAAAACAATTTTTTCCGGATTGGCCGGTTCCCAGGCTTCACAGGCGGACCAGGTCCATTTATGGCTCCAGGAATCAACAATGGCTTCCAGCTCGCCGCTGAGGCCGCCCATAACCATTTCCGGGCTCAAGGCCGACAGGCAGGGCGGCGGCGCTTCAGAGCCGCGCAGACATTTTGTCCTCCAGTCGTCAACCACCCATTCACACCAAATGGGGCAGGCTCTGGCGCTTAGATTTATATTATTGGGGTAGCCAAAAAAATCCGGGCTAGTGGGCCCGAAGAAAACCGCCGATTTCCCATTCAAAGCCTGCTTCATATGCACCATGCCCGCTTCGCCGTCAATATGCAGAGCGGAGAATTTCAGCAGAATTTTGAGTTCCTCAAAATTTGTGCGGCCGCGTAAATCCAGATCCACGCCCTTAATTTCAGATTCGCCGGTCAAGCCTTCCCCCAGCAGAACCAGTTTAAGCCGCGGAAATTTTATTTTAATTAATTCAACCAGCCCATTATAATAAGGCAAGGGCCAAAGACGCATGTCTTTCTGGCTGAGGCCCTTATTGACCCCCCGCTGCAAAGTGATATAGGGTTTGTCGCTCAAGCCGTTGAGTCGCAAGATCCCAAAATGGTTATAGTTCAAAATCATCAAGGCCTTGCCGGCGCCGCTCATTTTTAAAAGGCCTGTTATATCGCACTGGGTGCGGCGATTTCGGCCATTGGCCAGCGAATACATTATTCCGCCCAATTCATCATAATCAGGTCTATCATCAACTATCCATTGTTTATAAGGGAAAGCCTCAAGACGGTCTATCAGTTTTTTCAAATTTGGCGAACATTCGCTGATTTTAGCTCTGTTCCAATACCTAACCCGCGGGACGCGCCTTAAATCAAAAAAAGCGTCAATTTGTAGGGCATTGCTGGCCTCGGCTATATCATAGCATTGATAAAATCTGATCACTGAACCAATAAATGGATAGCCATAAAAAACGGATTGCATAACTTTATAACCAGCGCCGGCAAACAGATGAAACACGCAAGGTTTTTCCATATATTTATATAATTCTTTCAAGTAATTAGCGTCTATGACAAAATCGCCTATCCCCCCCGTCATTCTTACGGCAATGTTGATGGCTTCAGGATTGCCGGCGGCGATTACGGGACGAAGAGTGGCCAGCCGTTCCGTAAGCAGCCGATCAAGGGCGAGCTTT
>JAISRV010000348.1 GCA_031273445.1 Candidatus Adiutrix sp.
ACGCGTCCGGCTATAGTTGACGGATATGAGGAAGGGCCGTCCGGAGTTCCGAACGGCCCTGTAAAGACCCGTCCACACGCCGGGCGACATTTTATGGAGCCTTAAGCCCCGGCTATGGAAGCGCTAAAATACACGATAAAATCCTTATTAAAAGCGGGTCCTGAAAAATCAGGCCGGCCCCGGCTCAGGATTTGGCCATACGGGCCATAGTAAGAGCGGCCCGGCGAAGAAAAGATTCCGAAAGACCATGAGGCTCGGCGTCGCCGACGGATTCGGCCAGGACCTGAGCGCCATGCAGAAGTTCGGTGGCCGCGGCGGCGGCCTGAATATCCCAAAAACCGCGGCGGTCATCGGCGGAAAATCTCGACAAACATTGCGGACGTTTGCCAAACATCGTTTATGCTCCTTGTATAAAGTTTGAAAAAGCCGCCGTCAGGCCGCTATGGCCGGGCCCTGGGCCGATTTCGCCAATTGGGCGAAGGCATTGGGGTCGGCCACCGCCAGTTCGGCCAGCATTTTGCGGTCGATGATCATGCCTGATTTGTTGAGGCCGTCGATCAGGCGGGAATAGGAAAGGCCCAATTCTTTGGCGGCGGCGCTGATGCGGACGATCCATAGAGACCGCATTTCACGCTTTCTGGCTTTGCGGTCGCGATAGGCGAAACACAAGCCCTTTTCCACGCCCTCGCGAGCGCTGCGATACAAAACGCCCCGGCCGCCGCGATAACCTTTCGCCAGCTTCATATATTTTTTATGGCGTTTGTTGTTTTTGACGCCGCCTTTTACGCGCATTTTATCTTCCCCTTTGCCGGTATGACCAACCAGTCGAAAAATCTTTCATTATCGTCAGCCGCCAAAGCGCGGCTTCCGGCCTGAGCCCCCGCCTGATCACCTGGCGCCGAGATAAGGCAGAAGCTTCCGGATAGAGCCGAGATTGGAGGCGTCGACCATCGTGGCGCTTCTGAGGCCGCGCTTGACCTTGGCGGACTTTGAAGTCAAAATATGACGGGCGTAGGCTTTGGAGCGTTTGACTTTGCCGCCGGCTGTGACCTTAAAACGTTTGGCCGCGCCGCGGTTGCTTTTCATTTTCGGCATGACAGTCTCCCCTATCATCTATCTTTTATGATCTTTTATTTGGACGAGGCGAAGAACTTGTTTCTGGCCTTGACCTTGGCGGCCTTGCCGCGCAGATCGCGCAGATAATATAGACGGCCGCGGCGAACCTTGCCTTCGGTGACGATTTCAATTTTGTCGATATTGGGCGAATAGGCGGGGAAAACGCGTTCCACGCCGATGCCGTAGGATATTTTGCGCACGGTGAAGCTGGCGTCGGTCGTCCCTTTGCGGCGACGGATGACCACGCCTTTGAATATCTGGATGCGCTCTTTGTCGCCTTCTTTGATGCGCACTGATACGGCCACGGTATCGCCGACCCTGAAAGAGGGCAGATCAAGCCGAAGCTGTTCCTGATTTATATGATAGATCGGGTCCATGGTCGCAACTCCTCGCAACTGCTGCTGAATTCAAACGTAAATCCGGGCGGGAGCCCTCCGGCGGCGGCGCCTGTCAAATACAAAAGGGTAATATAGCCCAACCGGCTTCGATTATCAAGACTTTTTTGCAACAGACCTTTTTGCGGCATTTTTAGCGGCGGCCGGGCGGCCGGCCGCCGCCGCCTCGGCCCGATAGAGATGAGGCAGAATCTTCAGGGCCTCCGGCGACACCCCGGCCTTGGCCAGCATTTCCGGCCTTTCGCGTAAGGTTCGGGCCAGAGCGGCCGCCAGCCGCCACCTGGCCACATCCTTATGGTCGCCGGAAAGAAGCCGCTCCGGCACGCCCAGGCCGCGAAATTCCGGCGGTCTGGTGTAATGGGGATACTCAAGGAGACCGGACTGGTGACTTTCCTCGGCGGCCGATTCCATTTTGCCCATAAAACCGGGCAGAAGGCGGGCCGTCGCTTCGATCAGCACCATGGCCGGCGCCTCCCCGCCGTTGACCACGTAGTCGCCGATGGATATCTCCTCGTCTATGAACAGGTCTATGACCCGCTGATCCAGACCTTCATAGCGGCCGCAGACCAAAATTAGACGGCCCAGCCCGGACAGCTCTTCGACTTTTTCCTGAGTCAGCCTGCGGCCGGAGGGGCTCAGATATATGCGCCGCGGCCGCCCGGCGCCGCGCGCCGAGGCCGCTTCAATGGCGGCGGCCAGGGGCTCCGGCTTCATGACCATGCCGGGGCCGCCGCCGTAAGGCCGGTCGTCGGCGGTATGATGGCGGTCCGCGGCAAAATCTCTGGGGTTGGTGAAGCGCACTTCCAGGATGTTTTTTTCAATGGCTTTGGCCAGAAGCGATTCCGCCAGGAAGGACTTGAAGATATCGGGGAAGATGGTGATGACGTCGAAGATCATGTCCGCTTCTCAATTCCATAACAAAAAATTTTACGTTCGGTCAGCCGGCGGAGGATGAAAAAACCGGGCAGGGCCAGGAGAGCGCTTAAAATAAAAAAGCCTGGCCAGTTCAGCCAGTTGACCAGGAAACCGGCGGGAGAGGCCAGAAGAGTGCGCGGCAGGGCCATAAGCGCGGACAAAAGGGCGTATTGAGTGGCGCTGAAGGCGCGGTTGGTCTGGCCGGCCATGAAGGCGACGAAAGCCGA
>JAISRV010000401.1 GCA_031273445.1 Candidatus Adiutrix sp.
CTCCTGGCCGAAGGCCTGGAGATGAGCCTTGAGGATGGAACCCTGACCTTGAAAGGCCAGGGCCGCGTGCTGGTCTTCGTTTTGGAGAACTGAGCCGGCGGCGATCGGGGCGTTTTTAAAATATTCAATAACCCCATCGTCCGCTTCTTCGAGTTAAATGCGCTGGACTTCGCCAGGGTTTTGGGCGCGGTTATTGAGGCGGGCCATGAAGACAAAAAGGGCGAATAAACGGAATCATCCAAACCGATACTCGACTCCAAAAGTTCCCTTCGGGAAACTCCACTTGGAGACGACCTTGCCTTTGCTCAGCACACGGCAGGTCCCGCATTCAAAGCAGCCGGCGTAGTCAAAAGTAAGCGCGCCTTCGCTGTATTTGTACAAGCCCGCCGGACACGCGCGCACCAGCGTCATTATATCGGCGGGGTCAGCCGCCTTGTCGACTTCAATATGCGGATAGCTTTCATCAACATGGAATTTGTCGACTCCAAGCTTTTCTTCCACGCTCACGCGCAAGGCGGCTGATTGCCCGCTCATAATGACCTCGCTCCTTTCAAGCCGTCCTTCATCAGGTTCAGCAGGCCGACTTCTTTCATGGGTTCCATGAGTTTCGAGAGCATGGACGCCGGCGCCCTTCCGTCCACGGTAAAAATGCCGGCGCAGATTTTTTCCAGCATCTCGGGATATTCATTGAACAGGCGCGAATTTTCCATGAAGTGCGGAAACTTGCGGTAATGTTTCATGTCTTTGATCACAAAACTGTCGTCCAGAAATGTCTTGTACGCGGCTAATGATCTGGCGGAGAAGTCGCCGGCCTGCTTGGCGGCAATGACGGCCTTTGCCGCCGCCTGGGCCGAACCCGCCGCCAGATCCATGCCCCGGACCGTATAACCCAAGTTGATCACCAGATGCGCGGCCTCGCCTATGACCACCACGCCGTCATTGTATAGCCTTGGAATCATGTCGTAACCGCCCTCGGCCACCATATGGCCGGAATATTCGGCCAGCTTGCCGCCTTTCAACAACGGCTCTATGGCCGGATGCGCCTTGAAACGCTCCAGCAGTTCGTGAATGGTTCGTTCCGATTTCATGAATTCCGCCGTTGTCGCCACCAGGCCGACGGAGACCGAGGCTTTGTTGGTATACAGAAATCCGCCTCCAACCTTGCCGCCGGAGGGCAGACCGGCGAACAGCCAGGCCAGGCCTTCGCCGGGAAGAAGGTTGAAACGGTCTTCCACAACCTTGTCGTCAAACTCGATTACTTCTTTGACGCCTACCGCCATTTGGCGGGGGCCGACAGGTTCGGCCCGCAATCCGGCCCTCTCCAGAAGCTGGGAATTGGCCCCGTCCGCGAGAATAACCACCTCGGCCGGCATTTTGTCTTCACCGGCAATGACGCCGCAAACCCTGCCGTCGCGCGTCAGGAGATCGTCGACCAGCACGCCGCTGACGAGCATGGCCCCGGCCGCTTCCGCCTGTTCCATCAGCCAGCGGTCAAATGCTCCACGCAGGACGACGTAGGAGTCTCTGTCAGGCGCCCCGGGCCGGCCGTTAAGAAAGGAGGCCGTAAAGCAGCCGGTTTCCGTCATCAGGCTGATGCGTTCCTGGGTTACCCTGCGCTCCACCGGGGCGGCTTCGGCGAAGCCGGGAATAACGGCCTCAAGACTGTGCGCGTACAGGCGCCCGCCGGTCATGTTCTTGGCTCCGGCGTAGTTCCCGCGCTCAACCACAACCACGCTGAGGCCTTCTCTGGCCAGAAGCAGGGCCGCGGTCGCCCCGGCAATGCCGGCGCCCACTATAATTGCGTCAAATTTGTCTTCGCTCATCTTTTTTCCGTCGCCTTCCCGTAACGAGCTTGCAATCAGAGTTTTTTGATCGCTTCAGTCAGCATGGGAACCACTTCATACAGGTCGCCCACAATGCCGTAGTCGGCGGCCCGGAAGATGGGCGCTTTATCGTTGGTGTCCACGGCTACGATGAGTTTGGAATCCCGGATGCCGAAAACATGCTGAATCTGCCCGGAAAGCCCCATGGCGAAATAGAGCTGCGGCTTGACCGTAACCCCTGTCATGCCGATATAATCGGGCAGCCATTTGCGGTCTTCGGCGATGCTTCTGCTGCAGCCGATTTCCGCCCCCAGAACCTCAGCAAGGTCTCGCGCAATTTGGATATCTTCTTCCTTGTTCACGCCCAGACCGATGCTGACTATTTTTTGCGCTTTGCTGAGGTCCACGCCCTGTTTGACGACGGGCTGGGTCTTGATCAGGGATATCCTGGCGTCGGCGGGCAGGGGAACTTCCTCCACCCCGCATTCGGCGGGGTCCGCCTTTTCGAAGACGCCGGCGGGGACGCTGATCACTCCGAAGCCGCTCATTTTTTCCGCATGGATAACCGCCCCGCCAAAAGTCATTTTCTCGGCGCACAACACGTCGCCCTCGAAGCGCGCGGCTCTGACGTCGCTTATCATGGCGCAGCCCAGGCGCCCGGCCACGGAAGCGCCCAATTCTCTTCCGGCGACAGTCGAACCCACCGCCAGCAGCAGGCCGCCTTTAGCCTTGGTCAGGCCGGCAATGGCTTCAGCGTAATCGTTAATGCGCCGGCCGTCTCCGGATATAAGCAACACGGCATCAGCGCCCAGTTTTTTTAATACGTCCGCGGCCTCTTTACTTTCCGCCAGGAGAATGGCCTTTTTTTTCTCGCGCTTGACGAAACCCGTAATTTCGGCCGCCACATCCGGCTTGTCGCTGTAAATATATATGTCAGCCATTAGAGCACGCCTTCTTTCCTGAGCGCCAACGCGAGCTCCCGCACGCGATCAGCCATGGCGCCTTCCGTAAACATGATATTTTTTCGATCCATGGCATACCCTTTGGCGCCTGCTGTCCTGACATTGGTCTCAAAGGATGCTCCGAGGTCCTCGGCTTTCAGCTCCGTATTGGGTTTTTTGGCCGCGGAAACAATGGCCATCAGGCCGGGAATGGGCGCGGGATTGATTTCCGGCAACACCGCAAACACAGCGGGCAGCGGCGCCCGCAGAGTTTCCCAGCTATTCTCTCTGGCTTGGGTCACTGTGGCCGCATCACCGGCGATCTCCAGCTGGCGAACCCCGGTAACCACAGGCCAGCCAAGGATGGCGGCTATTCGCGGCGCCGTCTGACGCGCGAAACTGTCGCTTGAACCGTCGGTGCAAAGCACCACGCTGACGTCTTTAATCGTCCTTATCGCCGCGGCGAGGATGTTGGCCGTAATTTTTCCATCCGCGCTTTCCGCTTTATCGCTGGCGACCCAGTAGACTTCAGTCAGGCCGCGGGAAAGCGCCTCTTTCAGCGACGGCTTGATTTTGTCCGTGCCGAAGGTGAGGCCCACAGCCTGCGCTCCGGCTTCTTTGGCCGCCCGCACGGCGGCTTCAATCGTGTTGCGGTCGTAATCGCTCAGTTTTCTTTGCGCCCGTGAGACATCTATGGACAGGTCGTCTTTGACCCTGATGTCCGTCTCGTCTATAACCCATTTGTAGCAGGCTACAATTTTAGCCATGGAATCTCCTGTTTTTATTTTCGCGAGTATCCGGCGATGATATTTTCACTTTCATACAGACAGGCCACGGAATCTTCCGCTGCCATAACCCGCCTGTTGCTGATGCGGCACAAATTACTTGTTCAGTTCCATAAGCGCGGCAATGGCGCCGAAATGGATTTCGTTGGTCATGTCCATGATGACGTAATCCATGGAATCGCCGAGGAAATGGTGAATGTTGGGATCGTGGTAGCCGAGGCCGCCGTGCAGTTTGATGCATTCGGTGGCGATATCCACGCCGACTTCGGAAACGCGAATTTTGGAGGATTCGGATTTCAGTTCCCAGGCGGCTTCCGTGCT
>JAISRV010000413.1 GCA_031273445.1 Candidatus Adiutrix sp.
CAGGCCAATTACTTTGCCAAGAGCCCTAGCGAGGATCCCAAGGGTCCGGCCTCCGGCAACCAAAAGGTTAACAAGGGGGGGTGCTACGTTTGCAAAAACAAGTACAGCCGGATATCGGAGCGGGGCCATTTTTCCAGAACGACCAAGAACGGCTGGCTAGGTTTCAGGCTGGCCATGGGCTTGGAGTGGGATCTCTTCGTGCCCATAGGAGACGAGAATATCGATTAGGGCGGGATGGCGTTTTTGTGGGCTTGCCTGTAGATTTTATTCAAAATCAAGGCTCTTCGTACATGCCTGCGGTTCAATTTTTGGCCCAGATTCTCAAATAGGCTTTGACTGTCAGAAATTTTAAAAAGATGGAAAATGACTTATACAGTTATCTATTGATGAGGGTTTTTTTGACATAAAATTAAAATTTGATTAGATCATTTTTTTATAAGGCGCCTAGAATATTCCAGCGGGAAAAAACTCTTATCTAGCGATAATTTCTCCACTATATCCAACAAACACAATTAAGCGCAAAAAAAACATGGCTGGCTTAGCCAGCCTACAGTTTCAATATGACCAGCCTAACTTCTCTGAGGAATGATATAATCTGCAATATTATTGCATAAACGCTCCACAAACATGTATTATGCCCCGAAAGGATTTGGGTTTGGAGCCCCTGACAATTCTAGGCTCCGTTCAGGGACTGCGGACGACGTAATAGCGCGGGAGTCCCGTTTTTTTTGCATCAATCGAAAGGATAAACGTCGTGAGCATGCAATTAGTGATTCTGATCTGCTATGTGGCGGCTCTTCTGGGCATATCTTGGTGGTCTACCAGGCTGATCAAGAGCTCCCGGGGCAACCGCACCCTGAACTATCTTTTGGCCGGGCGCAACATGCCCGCCATCCTCATCGTCGTCATGCTGGTGGGGCTGGCGGTGGGCGGGGCCTCCACGGTGGGCGTGGCCGAACGCGCCTACACCCAGGGTATGTCGGCGGGTTGGTACAATGCGGCCTGGGGCCTGGGCGGCATCTTCGTGGGCCTGGCCGTGGCCGGCCATTTTCGCAAAATGACCGTCAAAACCGTTCCCGAAATGATGGGCATTATGTTCGGGCCATCCACCAGGCTTATTAGCGTGTTCTGCCAGCTTCTGGTCATGATCAGCATAACCGCCCTCCAATATGTGGCGGGCGGGGCCATTCTGACGGCCCTGCTGCCTGACGTCTTCACCTTCAACCAGGGCATGATGGCCTCGGCCCTCATCTTCATCACCATCACCGTGGTCGGCGGCTATTGGGCCAGCGGCCTGACCAACATCATAAATATCGTGGCCATCTATATCGGCATCGTGGTCGCCCTATGGCAGACGCTGAAGCAGGCCGGCGGCTTTGACGCGGTTCTGAAGGACCTTCCGGTCGGCGGCCCCTGGCTTGATCCCGTCAGCGGCCTGGGCCTGGCCACGGTGGTAGCCTTCGTCGTAGTCATGGTGACCATGGCCGTCAGCACCCAGGCGGTGGCGCAGATAAGCTTCGCTTCCAAAAACGAAAAGACGGCCAGAAACGGCTTTCTTGTCGGCGGCGTTCTGATTCTTCCGGCCGGGTTCCTATGCGCCATGTTCGGCATTGTGGCCGCCTCCAAGTTTCCCGGCCTGGAAAACGCCTCCATGGCCCTGCCGGTCTTGGTGGCCCAACTGAGCCCGGCCGTGGGCGGGCTGTTTCTGGCCTCGTTGTGGGCAGCCGATATTTCCACCGCCGTCGGTCTTTTGATGGGCTGCTCGACTCTGGTCTTGGAAGACGTGATCAAGAAGATTTATGTCAAACCCATAAGCCCCCACAGGGAAATGCTCGTCTCCCGCCTGGTGGTGCTGTTGGTTAGCCTCATGTCTTTTGGCCTGGCCCTGACGGTAGTGGGAATATTGAAAACCATCACCACCGCCCTGGCCGTGACCACCTCTTTCACACTGCTTATAATCGCTAGCGTATATTTCCCGAGGCTGGTGAAAAAAGCGGCCGGCTTCTGGATAGTCCTGGCCTCGCTGGCCCTCTGGATTATCTGGACCTACTTCCCGTCGCTGCGCGTCGGGCCGGAATTGATTTATATGGAATGGCTGGTCTGCGGCGGTATTTTCGTCTTCTGCGCAATTTTCGCCAAAAAGCCGGCCGGCCGCCTGATCCCGGAAAAGGCCGAAGCCGCCGTCCCTCAGACGGACGCTGCCGGCCAACCCGAAATCAAAGGAGCCTCAGTCATATGAGCAGCCATTTCGCCTATGATGCGCTTTTGGCGCACACTAAGGATATTTTGGCCAAGGGTTACGGCTATTCCGAGGAAGAGGCTCGCATCACCGCATGGGTATTGACGGAGGCGGACGCCCGCGGCATTCCCTCGCACGGCGTTTCGCGCTTGGCCTTCTATCGTAAGAATTTGTCGCAGGGCCACGCCAGGCCCGGGGCCGAGCCCGAGGTCGTCTGGCGGACTCCCTGCTCGCTCGTGGTCGATGGCCATGACGGCGTGGGCTGTTACATCGCGGACTGGAGCGTCAGGGAGATGCTGGAGCTGGCCAAAAGCTCCGGCGCGGCCTACTGCGCCGTGCGCAATTCCAACCATTACGGCATAGCCGGGCTGTGGGCCGAGGAAATTGCCAGACAGGATATGATCGGCATGGCTTTCACCAATACTTACATCGCCGGCATCCCCACATTCGGCCGCCGCAGGATCCTGGGCACCAACCCCATCGCCGTGGGCCTGCCCGAAGCCTCCGGGCGCGTCTTCCTTCTGGACATGGCCACCACCACCGTGGCCCACGGCAAGGTAGAGCTTTACGACCGCCGTCGGAAACCCATGCCTTTAGGCTGGGCCATCGATGAAAACGGCCGCAGCGTAACCGACGCCACCGCTTTCGAAAAAGTCTTTTACGGCAGCAAGTTCGGCGGCCATCTGTATCTGGGCGGCGAAGGCGAGGAAATTGGCGGGCACAAAGGCTTCGGCCTGGGGCTGCTGGTAGAGTTGCTCTGCTCCGGCCTCTCCCTGGGCGCCAGCAGCCTCAATACCTATCCAGAAGGCGGCGGAGGCGGCATCGCCCATTTTTTCAGCGCCATGAGGCTGGACCTCTTTGGCGACCCGGCGGCCCAGAAAGCCCATATCGGCTCCATCATCGATGAAATCCGGAGAAGCGAGAAGATCGCCGGGCATGACCGTATCTTCATCCCAGGGGAAAAGGAGGCCGAATCGCGGGCCAGGGCCATGAATGAAGGTGTCTATCTCGACGAGGCCACCTGTTCGTATCTGGCCGAGCTTGCGAAAGAATTCGGTCTGGCCGAGCTAAAAGGCCTGTGCGGATGCGCGGCCTGACGACCCAGGAAATAGAGGTTCCTTACGGCAATCGCCGCCTGTCCTGCCGCCTGGGGGCGGACAGGGCGGTCAACGTCCTTCGTCCGGCGGCCGGGCCGGCCGGGCCGGCCGGGACAGTCCGTTCGGAACGAGAGATAATAGCGGAGGCCCTGGCCGCCCCCATCGCTTCGCCCCCTCTGGGGGAACTGGCCCGAGGGAAGAGGAACGTGGTCGTTTTGACCAGCGACCATACCCGTCCCGTGCCCAGTCGCCTGACTCTCCCGCCCATGTTGGCCGAAATACGTCGGGTCTCCCCGGAGGCTCGGATTACCGTGCTGATCGGCGTCGGCAGCCACCGGGCCTCTACCAGGGAGGAAATGACGGAAAAATTCGGCGAGGATTTCGTGGCCCGCGAACGCGTGGTCAACCACGATCCGCATGACGCGGCCAGCCTGGTCCCGTTGGGCCGCCTGCCATCGGGGGGCGAGCTTGTCCTCAACCGCCTGGCCGTCGAAGCGGACCTGCTGATAGCCGACGGCTTCATCGAGCCGCACCAGTTCGCAGGCTTCAGCGGCGGGCGGAAAAGCGTCCTGCCCGGCATAGCCGGCCTGGCCACGGTTCTGGCCAGCCATAACGCCGAGTTTACCGTCCATCCCTTGGCCCGCCCTGGTAGCCTGGAAGGCAATCCATTCCAGGCCGACATGGTTCAGGCCGCCCGCCGGGCCAAACTGGCTTTTATCCTAAATGTGACCCTCAGCCCCGACAAGCGGGTCACCGCCGC
>JAISRV010000433.1 GCA_031273445.1 Candidatus Adiutrix sp.
ATTTATTTTGGCTTGGAGCCTTGTCGGGGCTGATCGTAGCCAAGCAAAAAGTGCGATTTTTGCTTGGCGGGCGAGTTTGTCGGCGTCTGGGCCAGTCGCTTCGCTCCGTCAGCCCTATCGGGCTGACCTGCCAAGATATTCGCCGAGCGAATTTTCAGGCGATGGGCCATTTTTCCGGCTCCAGGCCGCAGATGACGGACAATTCCCTGGAAGCGTCTTTGAGCGACCGGATCAGGCCTTCTTTTTTGACCATCAGCCTGACGGCATAGCCGGTGACGCTGATGGCCGCCTGGGCGCGGCCCTGGCTGTTCAAGACCGGAACCGCGATGCACATGACGCCGGCGTGGCGCTCCCCTTCTTCAAGGGCATAGCCGTCATGGCGTATCTTTTCCAGATCGCGTTCCAGCATGGCGGGATCGACAATGGTCGAGGGCGTGAATCTCTCGTAGCTCAGCCCGGACATGGACAAAGGCAGGTCTTCTGGGTTAATGAAGGCCAGAAAACATTTGCCCATGGCCGTGGCATGAAAAATCACGCTGTCGCCGATTGATATTTCGGGCGAAAAGCTTTGCAAGTCGTCTTCCGCCTCGGATTTGTCGATGCAGACGGCTTGCCCCGGCTCAATCAAAACGGCGGCATACAAAGGCTCCTGGAAGTCGTTGGATATCTTTTCAAGATAGGGCCGGATGATTGATTTGAGGCCGCCGCGCTCCACGACCATATTTCCGGTCTGGAACATCTTCAAAGTCAGAAAATAGCGCTGGTCGCTCTGGTTCTGCTTGACGTAGCCAAGGGCCTTGAGAGTGCTCAATATCCTGTGCAGGGTGGCCTTGTCCAGACCCAGCGCGGCTTTCAGGCTCGACAGCGACGAGGCCCCCTGGCTGGCCAAGGCCTCCACAATGGCGAAACATTTCACCACCGAATTGACCATATAAGCGCCATGTTCCGCCATGCCGCCCTCCTTCTCTTCCCGACCCGCCTTTGCCTCGTGTTGACCATATATGACTTTACCCGCGGTTCAGTCATTTTGCAATACATAAGGTTCATCTGGTTGCACTGCTGCGGCCGCTTTTCACCAGTCAAGCATACGCTTGACGGGAAGACGTTTTTTATCTTGAAGGACCGGCGGAGTCGGATCTTTCAAGCCAATCCGCCGCAATCCGGGGCTTTACATCTAAGCGTCCAGGCCCAGGCGCACTATTTTTTCGCAGAGACGGACGGTGTCGAAGGCGGTTCTGGCGTAATGGTCGGCCTGATATTGCTTCTGGTGCTCCGGGGTGACCTGGGCGCCGCTTATGAATATGGCCGGAGCCGCGGCTTGGCCGCGTTCCTCCCGAATGGCCTGGATGGTTTCGCCCAGATTGGGGTAGCAGGAGGTCAGCAGCACCGATAGCCCCACTATATCCGGGTTGAAGCCGCGGCAGCCGTCGACGAATTCGTTTATGGGCACATCCACGCCCAGGTCTTTCACTTCAAAACCGTAGGCGGAAAGAAGGGCGCCGGCGATATTTTTGCCAAGGCCGTGGATGTCGCCCTTGACCGTCCCGATGATCACTTTTCCCCTTAACATGTTCACCACGTTTTCAGCCATGCGCGGCGCGACCAGGGTTATGACCCGGTTCATTATTTCCCCGGCCATGATCAGCCCGGAGATGAAATATTCGCCGGCGGCGTACCGTTCCCCGATTTCGACCAGGGCCTGTTCGCAGGCGGTCATGATGTCGATGGGATTCACGGCCCGGTTGTTCAAGTCCCGGGCTATGCGCACGGTCTCCGCCGTTTCCAGTTCCACCATGGCGGCGACCAGGCGCCGTATTTCAGCCTTATTCTTCGTCGTCATCCCATACCCCGATCCTGGTGGTGAAGGCCATGAAGCCCGTGGGGGTCAGGAACCAGCCTGAGCCGACGGGCAGATCCGTATAGCCGTAAAAAGTGTAACGGATCTTGAAGGCCGGGCTGGTTTGGCTTGATTTCAGGCGTTCCGCTTCAGAAGAAGAAAGGAGGCACGGTTCGAGCTTCAGGAGGGCTTTTTTAATGAAACTGTTGCCCTGGCCTGAAAAGAGGCCGGAAAGAGACGAAGCCTCCAGTTCCGATTCCACGATCGGCGATTTGGGGTCGAATATAAGGCGGGCCTTGTTCAAAAGGAAGGGGAGGCCCTTGTACGACACCAGACGAACCAGGGAAATGATCATATCGCCTTCGGCCAGCCCCAGAGCGTCCGCGGCTTTGGGGCTGGCTTCGACGATGCCGGCGTTCAAAATGCGGATGTCGAGGTTGTCCTTGTCGCTCAAAAGCTCCAGAAGACCTTCCATATTGAAGCTGGCGCGGGTCCAGTCGGGGCCGCAGACGAAGGTGCCGCTGCCGTGAACCCGTCGCAGTATGCCTTGTTCCGTCAGCAGCCGTATGGCCTGGCGCACGGTCATTATGGCCACGCCGTAAGCTTTGCCGATCGACGATTCAGACGGTATTCTGCCGCCCTGGGCGTATTCTCCGGTCGAAATTTTATGCTTTATAAGCGTGGCCAGTTGGGCATAGGCTGGCCCTCTGAGCGAACTTTTTATGTCGCTGTGGGCATGATTCTGTTTCTGTCCAGGTTGCATGATCATTCAGGCTGTCGATAGGGGGAGTTTGTCCATGCGCTGACCGGTCTTATAGCCCGGCTGTTGAATATCGCAGCAATATATAAATTTAAGCGATAAAATAGACGCATATCGAAAAAATTTTGAGGCCGGGTTCATAGCGCCCTGTGCGGTTAGTTCCTTATAATGAACTAACTGTTCTTTACTTCAAATTACGACGCCGCGTCGGGTAGGCCGCTTCTAACCGCACAGTCCAATAGCGCCTTGCGCCGCTTATTCGGCGAGTCAATATCAGCGGCGGGCCGGAATCCTGGAAAAAGAAGCCGGCGTCTGACCAGGGCGGCGTCCGCCGATGGACGAGGTGAAGTCGTCGGCCGCTTTCATCACCTCCGCCGCCAGCGCATCTATCGCGGATTGATCGGGCAGCATGATTTTGACGTTGGAGACGCCCATAGCGGCGATGGTATGGCCGCCGGCGTCGAAAACAGGCGCGGCCACACAGAAAAGGCCGGGAATGTGCTCCTCGTTGTCGATGCTGAAACCGCGCCGGCGTATTGCGGCCAGATCGGCCAACAGTTCTTCCAGGTTGGCCAAGGTGTTCGGGGCGTTTTTTTCGAAAACCACCCCGCCCATCAACTCTCGCACCTCTCCGTCGGGCAGGTGGGCCAGAAGGGCTTTGCCCATGGCCGTGCAATACAGCGGCAGACTTTGGCCGATCGTCATGCTGACGCGCACTGTGGCGTCGCTTTCGATCTTGTCGATATAAACGGCTTTAAGGTTGTCGCGGATGCCCAGACTCACCGCCCCCAGAGAGGCCCCGGCCAGTTGGCGCATGAAACGGTAGGCCATTTTCGGCAGCCCGGTCTCACGCACCACGTTATGTCCCATCTCAAAAAGTTTGTAGCTGTTGGAGTATT
>JAISRV010000090.1 GCA_031273445.1 Candidatus Adiutrix sp.
AACACGCGCGCCGAGCCCGGCCAGCGCTTCCTGAGCCTTGGGATGATCGAGAAGAACGCCGGTCTCTTCCAGCACTTTGAGAGAGGCTTCATGAATAAGTCGAATCTCGTCTTCAGTCAATACGTTATAAACAGGCAACATGGCTTTGTCTCCTGGCCCCGGTCAGGGGCGGCGTTTAGGCACACGGCCGCGGCAAGTCCCGCCTGCGGGAAGATTCCGCCTCGCGGTTCCGCCTTGTGGGCGACGGTCTGCGGTTAAAAAATGGCTCCAACCCGGCTTAGTCTTCGCTGGGGGGCAGGCCCAGTTCCTTTTCGCGGGCGTTGACGAGGCGGCGAATGCCTTTTTGGGCCTCTTCCGCCAGCGGCGCCGGGCGATATTCCGCGATGAGCTTTCTGGCCAGAACTTCGGCCCGCTGGGTCATGGTGGAGGAACCGGCCTCTTCCCAGCGGTTGCGCATCTGGCGATCAATCAGCCGAGGCTGGCTCTGGATGTTGCGGTTGTTGAAGGTGTTGCGGTGCGTCAGAAAATCTTTCTTGTACCCGACCTCCTTGGTCACGTCCACAGAAAGAGTTCCGTCGTTAACCGCGATGCCGTTCACCGCGTAAAGGATCATCTCGGCGATGTCCGCATCTATCAGCAACTGGGCGGCGCTGAAAGTCACGCCCATTTCCAGCATTCCGAGGCCGTAGATGATATTGGCCCCGGCCAGGGCGGGCAACAGACCCGTCAGGGTCTTCTCGTGCCCGATCTGGACATCGGAAATCTTGCTGTCAGCCTAGCCTCCGGCCACCCAGCTGGGCAAAAGATAATAACGGGCCATGGCCGCCACGGCCGCGTTGATCATGCCCAGTTCGGGGGTGCCGACCACGGCCGAGGCGTTGCGCAGATACATGGCCGTGGAGGAGCTGCCGTAAATGACCTTAGCCCCCCGGCGGGTCAGTTGAGCCAGGGTCAGGCCGGCCAGTATTTCTGAGTTGTGGTTGACGAGCGTTCCGGCCAGGTTGACCGGGGAAGAACCGCCGGCCATGGCCATAGACAGGATGCAGACCGCGGCGTTGTTTCGGGCCGCGGTCATGATGATTTCGCAGCAGTCCTCCACCAGCCTCAGGGGACTCACCGGGCAGGTGATGAAGGAGACCGGGCAACGGTCGGGCAGGGCCTCGGGGCCGCCGACGGCTTCGGCGGCCATTTTCAATATTATCTCGACGTTATGACCGTTTTCCGGCCCCAGGAAACAATGCTTTTCGGTGTTGTTGACCATGGCTTCATAATTGTGGATGGCCTGCATGGGGGCGGGCTTATCCTGGCTGCCGACGGCCCGTTCAATGACGCTGATTATGTCCAGGTGATCCAGAAGCCGAGTCAGAACAATCAAGTCGTTTTTGGCGGTCGAGCGCAATTCCCCGCTGTCGGAATCGATGATGCAGATGCCCTCGCCGAAGTTGGTGAAATTGACCCGGCCGCCGTCGACGACCACATCCCGTTTTTTGTCCCGGCCGGCCAGGGTCAGGCTGGAAGGAGCCGACCGTATGGCTTCTTCGACCAGATAAGGGGGAATCTTCACCAGACCGTCGTCATAGACCCTGGCCCCGGCTTCTTTAAAGATTTGCCGGGCTTCCTCTTTCTGGACAAACACCCCCACTTCCTCCAGCACCTCAAGGGTGGCCCGGTGGACGGCGTCGAATTCGTCCGGGGTAAAGACGTTAAGGCTGAAGCCGCCGGAACTTTTAAAACCGGCCGATGCTTTGCGCAGGGTCATGACGTCAACCCTCCTTTATCGCCCGGATGACGCCCTGGACGCCTTCGTGGGCATTTTCAGCGTAAATGTCGGCCCCGATGCGGTTGGCCCAGCGCGGCGTCACCGGCGCGCCGGCCACCATGGTTTTGATTTTGCCCTTAAGGCCCGCTTTTTTCAAAGTTTCCTCCAGTTTTTTCTGCTCGCTCAAAGTGGTGGTCAAAAGGGCGCTGGTGGCGATGATCTGGGAATTGTTCTTGACGGCGTCGTCAATCATGACCTCGGCCTCCACGTCGCGCCCGAGGTCGTGAACGGTAAACCCGTTGGCCCGGAACAGGGCGATGCCGATGCCCTTGCCGATGTCGTGAATATCGCCCTTGACTGTGGCCGCGGTGATATGAATGTGGGCGTAGCCGGATTCCCGCCCGGCGGGCATGGCCTGGTTCAAGGCCTGGGACGCGGCCTGCATGACCTCGGCGGCCAGCATCAACTCCGGCAGAAACATTTTGCCTGAACCGAAAAGATCGCCAACCTTGGAAATGCCCACGATGAAGCCTTTGTTCATCAGCTCCATGGGGTCGACCCCGGAGTCCAGATGCTGACGAACGGCTTCGAGGGCCAGTTTCTGATCGGCTTCCATAATGGCGTCAATGGCCTTTTGATAAATTGCTTCCGACACTTAATCTCTCCTTTCAGCGGCGTTTACAGGCCGGCCATGCGTTTGAAACGGTTCAGGCAGTTTATGTCAAGGTCGAGAACCCTGGCGATGTTGAACTTGCACTCCAGGCCCTTAGGCGTGCCGCCCAGAGGCATCATGACGCCGAAGCCGAGATCGGCCCGCACTTCAGACATGATGACCGGGTCGCACAATTCCTCCACGCCTATTTTCAACTTGTCGGCCACGTATTTCTTGGCCTCGTTGATTCGCAGCTTCTTCGACAGTTGGACGCGGGCCACCAGATCTCCGGCGGTCCTCATTCCTCCCATTCCTGAAGCCTGGGCGTGAGCCGCAGCCATCCAGACGGGGTCGCCGACCCCCACCTACAAGCCGTCCAGGCGACATAATTCCACCATGGCCTTTGAAGCCCGGCTGACCACGTCGACCGGCGGATAGTCGGTCACCGGCACCGCGCCGACGCCCATGCCCATATTGGCGTGAATGGGAATGGAGGCCGTTTCGCCGCAGGGTTTTATCAGGGCGATGGTGCGGGCCAGATTCCAGGGGGTGCTTTCATTGGCGTTGGTGTTGACCACCGGCCCGAAGATGGCCGCCCCGGCTTTTTCAGCTAAGGCCAACTGATCCTTGGGGTAAAGCCCGGCTAGACGGACGCCGTCGTAATACATTTCGCCGTGCATGCCCAAGACGAATTCGCCGGCCATGCCCACCATGATGGGCAGGTCGGGATATTTGCCGCGAAGCCGTTCCACAGCCATGAGCGAGGCCTTGAAATCCGGGTCGCCGCTAGCCCCCACGGTATCAAAGTTGATGGCGTCGGCCCCGGATTCCCACATGGCCTCGGCGATGAAACAAATATCCTCCACGGCCGCTTCGACCATCTGGTCGTAGGCGGCCCGCCCTTCTTCGATCCGGCCCTGAGGGAGAAGTTCCATGGGGTTGGGAAAAGGCCCGTCGGGTTGGGTGTAGAGCCCAAGATTGGGCATGGCCCCGTAAAAAAGCGGGGCGTGGGTGTTGTAAAGAGCCTGTTCCAAAGTGGCCTGCTCATAGCTGACAATGGGCTTCAGCACTTTGTAGCTGTAGTCCACATGGCACAATTCCAGTGTGTCGGCGCCCAAAAGGCGTTCATAGATGGCCAGGGCGTTGATCCGGTCTTCAAAAAGGGCATGACGTTTGATTTTGAGAGTGGCCGCGTCGTAGCTCAAAATAACTTCCTTCCCCAGAGGCACGCCCACGAAGCGGTCGTCGCGTTTGAAGAGCTCGACCAGATATTCGATCTCTTCCTGGGTCAAGGGCGGGACATCGCCTTTTTCCACAGCCTGGCTGATGCCGTCTTCAATGTCCCCGCGCAGTTCGGCCTCGGTCATTTCCAGGGGGGAGCCGTCCCCCATTCGGGTAAAAATTTTCGTCATCCGGGTTCTCTCTTTCAGCTCTGGTCCCCGGCGGGCGCCGGAGGCCTTTTAGCCGTTTTTTCTTCTAAAAACAGAGGACTTATGATAGTTTTAGGCGTCAGAGAGCCGCCGAAGTCCTCCTTCAGGGACCGGAAAAGGCCCCAGACCAGAATAAAAATAATGGGCACAAGAATCACTCCGCCCACGATGGTGGAAGTCTGAACGGTCTTCAAAGCCTTCTCGCCGCCGGTAATCAATATGCCCATGCCGAAAACGGCCAGAAGAGAGGCCCAGAGCATCCGGTTCCAGCGCAGAGAAGGCAGATCGCTGTAGCCTTTTTTTGAGCAGATGTTAGCCAGGGCTTGGGACGAGGCGTCAAGAGTGGTGCCTAGGAAGACGAAGCATAAAATGGTGTAAATGGGCACGACGATCCATTTCAGAGGCAAAGACGACATGACCGCCATGCAGACGGCCGGGTCGCCCTGGGCGGCCTGCAGGGCCATGGCGTCCACCAGGCCGGTCTTCTGGGCATAAAGGCTGTAGGCGCCGAAAATAGCCAGAAAGGCCCAGCAGCCCAAAGTTCCCCAAATGCACTCGGCGATGACCAGTTCGCGGATGGTGCGGCCCTTGGAAATGCGGGCCACAAACAGGGCTATAACCGGAGCGTAAGCCACCCACCAGGCCCAATAAAACACAGTCCACCACTGCGGCCAGGCGTCTTTCGAGCCTTCGGCCACCAGCCGCAGAGGCTCGGTCTGGAAGGTAAGCGACGGGAAGTTATTCAATAGAAGGCCGATGCTGTTGGTCCACAGGTCGAAGATGAAGCCGGTCGGCCCCAGAAACAGCACCAGGCCCAGGATGATGAAAGCCAGCCAGACGTTGATGCGGGTCAGGTTTTGCATGCCTTTTTCCAGGCCCAGGTAGACGCTGAAGCCGAAAATGAGGAAAAGGCCGAAGGTGACCATGCCCTTCATGGCCATATCGTCATCCAGGCCCAGGACGCTGGACAACAGCCTGGAGATAAGGGGAATGGCCAGCCCCAGCGAAGTGCCGACCGCGCCGACCGTGCCGAGGAGCACGAAGACTTCGATGACCTTGCCGATAAGGCCGTCAGAATGCTTTTTCAAGATGGGCCGGCAGGAGTCGCTGATGCGAAAAATCTTTTCGCGGCGCACATAAACGCTGTAGGCGATGGGCACCGTGGGCAGGCAGTAAATGGCCCAGGCCGAAAAGCCCCAGTGAAACTGCGGCAGCATATGCGCCCAGACCAGAGCCTGATCGCTCATCGGCTCTATGCCCATGGGCGGCCCATTCAGATAATAAATCGGCTCGACGATGGACCAGATCATCAGGCCGATGCCGATTCCGGCGCAGAACAACATGGAAATCCAGGAAATTTTGCTGAATTCCGGCTGGTCGTCTGGGCCCCCTAGGCGAACATGGCCGTAACGGCCGAAACCAAGCCAGGCGACGCAAACAAAGGCGGCCACTCCGATCAGCATAAACATGGAAGTGAGATTTTTCATGATAAAGGCATATGACGAATTGACCCAGCCGCCGGCGACGTCCGGGAAAAAGGCCATGGCCCCGCCAAAAAGGGCCACCAGGACAAGTGAAGGGAAAAAAACAATCGGTTCTATTGGGGCGGCTTTAAGCTTTGCTTCGGTCTTCTCCATAGTCTCCTCATTTCACTTTGCGGTCGCCGGACATTCCGGCGGCCAGCCTGAATTTAGCCGCAGACATGATTAACAGATGTTGTTGCGAGGCAACCTCTGTTGGAGCCTCGAGACGCGCCTCTCCTGATCCGGTTGGCCAAAACCAGACAAAGAGCTCGGATGTCCTATCGCGATATGGGTTGACTTAAAAGCGCCGTTTAAGCGATAATTAGTATAAGCAATAATCGGGCCAAGTAGGCTGGAAGATTATAAAACAAATAAAAACAAATGATTACAAAAGACAAACTCTCCAATTTTGATTCATTATTAAATCTAAAAATATAAAAACGGCCGCGCCGTCAGGTATTATTTCATTTTTGAATAATTATAATGTAAAGTAATCAATAGGCATTTATCTATTAATTCATCAATGAATCAACAGCTTCATCGTTTTTTCGCCCTGCCCTTAAAGCCGGGCGGTTTCAGGCCATATTTCTTCAACTTCCTGGAAACGCTGGCCTGGCTTATGCCCAGCGTCTCCGCCATCTCCCGGGTGGTGCGACATCGGGTCAGGGCCAGGGTCAGGCCGGACCTCTCGGTCTCCGCCAGTTGATTGCCCAGAGAAGCGGGCGAGGGTTCTTCCCTTGGCCTTTCCTTCCCGCTGAAGGGGGCCGGCCGCAGCTCTTCAGCGGAGGAAGCGGCCCCGATCGCCGCCCCCGGCTTCACAGTTTTCAGCGTTTTAGCCAGGAAGGGGCCCAGTTGAGGGACATCGCTCAAAAAAGCCGCCTGTTGCAGGCTGTTCAGCAATTCCCGCACATTACCAGGGAAAGGATAAGACTTTATGACCTCAATAGCTAACGAATCAAGCTCGCGTTTTTGGCCATAGCGCTCGCCCAGTCTGGTCACCTCGCGCCTGGCCAGTTCCACAATATCCTCCGACCTCTCTCTCAAAGGGGCGAGATGGAGGCGGAAGACGTTGAGGCGGTAATAAAGGTCCTGCCTGAACTTTTTCCTGGCCGCTAATTGCTCCAGATTCTGATTGGTCGCCGCGATAAGGGAGCAGGAAGCGGTGATGACTTTGTGGCCGCCGATTCGCCTGAACTGATGATTATCCAGAAAAGTCAAAAGTTTGGCCTGAAGAGACAACGGCATCTCGCCTATTTCGTCCAGAAAGGCGGCGCCCTGGCCGGCCACTTCGAAGAGACCGGCCCGGCCCTCTGGAGCCGCTCCGGTGAAAGCGCCCTTTTCATAGCCGAACAGTTCGGCCTCCAAAAGCGATTCCGGCAGGGCCGCGCAATTGATGTGAATGAAAGGCTCTTCCGCCTTCAGGCTGTTGGCGTGGATGAACTTGGCCAACAAGCCCTTGCCCGTGCCGCTTTCGCCGGTAATCAGGATCTGGGGGGCGCCGCATTGGGCCAACTTGACCGCCGTTTCCACCGTAAGGCGCATGGACGGACTGATGGCCACCAGGTCATTGACGGCCAATTCAGCCAGTTGCATGGTTTTTAATTCGTCTTTGAAACGAGCGATGAGCTCCTTTTGCTGCTTCAGGCTGGTTCGCAATTCCAACAGATTGGTCAGATCGCGTTCGTTAATCACCACCAGATGCACCTGGCCGTCGGGGCTGAAGATGGGCGTCCCGGTCAGCAAAATGAATTTGTTGGTTTTCGTATGTTTTATGAGTTTGGTGACAGGTTTTCTGGTATTGATGACGTCATAGGTGACGGCGCCGTCGGTGAGCTTGCGCTCGGTCAGCCAGGCGACCATTCGCCCTTGCAGTTCCTCCGGCTCAAGCCCAACGTGACGAGCCGAGGCCTGGTTGACCAAAATAAGCCGGCCATGCCGGTCGGAGATGGAAATGCCGTCCGAAGAGCTTTCAAAAATTCTTTTATAATAGGGAGTCAGAGGATCCAGGGTCGGCCCGGTATCCATATAGAGCTGCCGGAGACGGCGGTCAAAAATGCTTATGGTCGCGCCGGGGCTGTTCCCGGGCAGGGGGTAGATCTGGGCGAAGCAATCATCCAGTTCCGTGATCAACAGGGCGGCCGCCTGTCGGCCGCTCCGCGCGGCCTGCATGATTTCATGGGCGCTTTTAGGCCAGAATTCGCTGATGATCACCCCGCGCAGTTGCCAAGCCGGCAGCCCCAGCAGAGTGGCCATCTCCTGATTGGCGTGGTCGACCCGGCCGTGGCGATCAATGACCATGACGGCCACGGGTATGCCGTTTAAAACATCGTCCAATAAAAATGAGGGTTCCGCTGATGGCTGGCCGGTGACTTGGTCTGGAGTTGGCTTGGGCATTAACTGGGCTTCCAGTGAATGAAGGTGAGAGCAAAGCACAGCCGCCGAGACTGAGAGAACTGGAATTCGCCGGGCTTACGCCCAAGGCAAAAACAACGGTCTGGCATCATACGCCATCCACGGCGCTTTTCAATTTTTTGAGCGTTAGATAAAATGCCAATTTTAGGTTGAAATTGGCGCGCCCGGCAGGACTCGAACCGGCAGCCCACGGCTTAGAAGCCCGTTGCTCTATAAAATCATGATATGGCCGGGATACGGCAATCGTCCCTAATTCATTTTCTAAATAGCATAATTCTCGCTTAAATTCAAGCAAACACACGTAAATTACCACAAAATCAGCAAAATCAGCTTCTTATGATTGTCAAAATCTTAAAATAATGTAAAAATGCTACACTTAGGGTCTGTCAATAAATAACTTGTAATAATTGAGCAGATATAGTACAATGGGTATATCATCCGATTGGAGGTATGACCATATGATTACAAAAGAGAAATATAGCGAACTGACAGAGCATATAGTAAGAATGCTGCCACTATTGAACGAAAAGCAGAAACGTGTTTTTTTGGCTAGTGAGGCCATATCCCTGGGGTATGGCGGAGTAAAAGCCATTCATAAAATAAGCGGTGTTTCGCAAACAA
>JAISRV010000389.1 GCA_031273445.1 Candidatus Adiutrix sp.
TAGGGCGGCAGGGTGATCCGAGTCACCAGGCGCGGCAGCATGGCTTTGGTTTCAAGGGTGAACCAGCCGCGCTTGTCCAGCACATAACCCAGCAGACCGATCAAAAAAAAAGTCAAAACAGATTCGAAGGCTTGTTGAATGACGGTAAGCATAGACGTACTTTACCATAAATCATGACGGAACGTAAAAATTTTAAGACCAGCTTCGAAAGGCCGACTCTTTAAGCGCGGCTTTTCAGGTAAACAGCCAGTACGCTCAGTGCGGCCGGCGTAACGCCCGGGATGCGCCCGGCCTGACCCAGGGTGGCCGGACGGCGCCGGGCCAGCACTTCGCGCACTTCCCCTGAAATTCCCTTCACCGCCGCAAAATCGAACCCTGGCGGAAACGGGCGCGTCTCCTGCTTTTTCAGCCGCGCCACTTCCTCTTCCTGGCGGCGTATATAACCGGCGAATTTTATTTCTGTTTCCAGACTCAAAAGGGCCTCCGGGCGCAGCTTTTCCAACTGCGGGATGAGGCCGAAAAAATGGCGCAGCCTGGCGGCCGGTCGCTTCAACAGTTCAGCCGCGCTCAAGCCCCCCTCTTTCAGGCGCAAGTCAGGGTGTTCCAGTCGGCGCGACTCCAGCGGGCTTAGGCGCGTTTCCTCAAGCATTTTACGAGCCGCCGCCATATCCGCCATTTTACGGCGCAGGCGGGTCGCGCGCTCGGCATCCAGAAGCCCCATCTTTTCCGCCCAGGGCGAAAGACGCAGGTCGGCGTTGTCCTCACGCAATATCAGGCGCCATTCGGCCCGGCTGGTGAACATGCGGTAAGGCTCGCTGACGCCGCGCACGGTCAGGTCATCGATCATGACTCCAGTCAGGGCTTCCGTTCGGCCCAGGGTCGCCGGCTCGGCCCCGGAAGCCCGGAGCGCGGCCCCCAGCCCGGCCATCAGCCCCTGGGCCGCGGCTTCTTCATAGCCGCTGGTGCCGTTGATCTGGCCGGCCAGAAAAAGGCCGGGCAGGCGCAGGGATTCCAGCGAAAGCGAAAGCTCGCTGGGATCGGAGTAGTCGTATTCAATGGCGTAGCCCGGCCAGGCCAGCTCCGCGTTTTCCAGGCCGGCTATGCTTCTGATCATGGCTCTCTGAACTTCAGGCGCCAGCCCCGTCGGCAAGCCGCTGGGGAAAATGACGCCCTGGCCGTCCGGCTCCAGAAAGACGTGATGGCGCTCCCGGTCTGGATAGTGGGCGACTTTGTCTTCAATGGAAGGGCAATAGCGCGGGGGAGCGCCGGTGGAGGGCTCGCGGTAAAAAATGGAGTCGTTCAGGCCGGCGGCCACAATGCGATGGGTCTCCGGGTTGGTCCAGGTCATTAGGCAGGAAGCCGTGTTCCGGACGCGGTCGTGCAGAACGGAGAAAGGGCGCGCGTTCGAGTCGCCGGGCTGCTCTTCCAGGCGGCCGCCTTCCACGGTCTCGGCCCTGACGCGAGGGGCGGTGCAGGTGGACAGACGCCCGACGGCATGGCCCAGGCGGCTTAAGGAGAGACTAATATGATCAGCCGCGCCTTCGCCGACCCGACCGGCCGGGGTCTGTTCCCGGCCGCGGTGAATGACGCCGCGCCAAAAGGTGCCGCCGGTCAGAACCACGGCGCCGGCCTCAAGTTCGCTCCCGTCGCCAAGCTTAATGCCCGAGGCCCGGCCTCCGCGGCGCAGCACTTCCGCGGCCTCGCCTTCCCTTATGGTCAGGTTGGGACAATTGACGGCGAATTCACGTATGCCGTCACGGTAGGCCAGACGATCCACCAGCGCTCGGGTGGATCTGGCGGCCGGGCCTTTGCTCTCGCCTAAAATGCGGCATTGAATGGCCGCCTGGTCGGCCATCCGCCCGCAGGCGCCGCCCAGGGCGTCGACTTCGCGCACCAGCCCCCCTTTGGCCGGCCCGCCGAAGGCCGGATTACAGGAAAGCGTGCCTATGGTCTCCTTTTTCAGGGTCACCAAAAGGGTCTGGGCGCCCAACCGGGCGGCGGCCAGGGCGGCTTCCAGACCGGCGTGTCCCCCGCCGACGACTATTACATCATGCTTCATGTGAACCTCGCGCGCTCCAATAGTTCCGCGCCCTGCCGGGCGCACTAAAAAAAGCGGCGGGTTTAACCGCCGCCTGGGTTGGGAATTTGTCCGGGGCTCACTTAAACCACGGTGTTGACGTTACCGCCGATGCCGGTCATCATGGAGACAGCCTGCAGGGCCGTTTCCTGCTGTTTCAGCGCCGCTTGGGCTTCCATGTTGACTTTGATCATCTGCAGGGCCTGATCGGTCATGGCCTTCTGGCCGCCGTACAAGGTCTGAACCAGATCAGCCGGAATACTGGCGGCCGCTTTTAAGACGCCTTCGCCCATATGATTCCCTCCTTGGTCAGGAATTCCGCCGTCATCCTTGCGGCCGGCGAAAATTTCCGTTGCTTCTTCCCGGCCCGCACAAGCGCGAGATATAGAGAAGCCGATAAACATATCGGACGCAAGAGGGAAAAACTCAAATATTTTATCCGGACGGCGCTCGCTGCGCTGAGCCGGCGGAGCCGCGCCCTCCTATTCCGCGAAATCCACCATGGCCTTTAGTTCACGGCCAACTTTGAAAAAAGGCAGCTTTTTAGGCGGCACGTTGATCGGTTCGCCGCTTTTGGGGTTACGGCCCACATAGCCGGCGTAATCCTTGACTTTAAATGAGCCCAAACCCCGCAATTCGGCTCGGCCTTCTTTGATCAGGCCCTCGGTGATGGCGTCAAAAAAAATATTGACGACCTGTTCCGCCTGTTTAGAAGACAAGAGGGCTTCTTCCGCCAGCATGTTGACCAGCTGAGATTTGTTCATAAATTCCCGTTCCCCCTGCGCTTATGTTAATACATGTTACTATTATACCATGCCTTTTTTTGTATTTCAAGCTGCGTGTAGGGAGCTACAGGGCCATCGTTTTCTGAAAATCGCCAAAAGCCGGCGAAGGCCTGAAAAAGACATTTCTTATCCCCGCCGAGTATTTTGCCTTCAGCAGAATCTCCTGGGCGCCGAAGCGGGCCGTTTCCTCCAAGGCCTTGACCGCCGGCGCGAACTGATGACGCATACCCTCCAGGGTCGCCGCCATCTGATGATAGCGGGCGATAAAAACCAGACCCAACAGGCCGCTTATAAGGAACAAACTGTTCTTTACTTCAAATTACATCCGTCGCGTCGGGTAGGCCGCTTATAAGGAACAAATCAATTCCTAACTGTTCCTTTTATTCAATTTTCGTCGACGGCGGCGATTAGGCCATTTTTGAGGCGCTCCGGGCGACCAACAACCAACCGCCGCCTCGGCTTGGCTGCGAAGCAACTAGGAGCCTGTCGGAGAATATCATAACTGATTTATTTTATTGGTATATTTTTTGTTTCGCATTGTGATGTTCACAATATAATCAATAGGTTACAAAATATACCCCGACAGACTCCTAGAGTCCGAGTCATAGCTCCCTGCTCCACTACGGCATAAATTGATTAAGCGAGTCACGCCATGAAAAAAATCTTTCGCCTGACCCTTCTGACCCTGCTTATGGCTGGCATTTCCGAGCCGGGCCGGGCCGTGAAAATATCACACGCCGCCGAGGGCGACGTTTTGGTTCCCGTGGGCGTCAACGAGGTCTACGGCTATGTCGACCAGCGGGGCGAATGGGTCATCGCCCCG
>JAISRV010000394.1 GCA_031273445.1 Candidatus Adiutrix sp.
AAAAGGCTCTCGATCTGATCAAAAATATCAAGATGTAGCCAGTAAAAAATCAGACATATTGATTATCATCTTTATTTCATTATATTTTTATTTGCCAAGCGCCGGAACTTCAGTTTAAAAACTCCTGAAGGCCGGCGAACGTACAGCCTGCGAAAGCAGGTGGTGGAGCCTGTCTTCGGAATAATCAAATCGGTCATGGGCTTTAGACAGTTCATGCTGCGCGGGTTTGAGAAAGTCTCAGGGGAGTGGTCCCTCGTTTGCCTGGCTTATAACCTCAAGCGGATGTACATAATGACTCAAAATGCCTGACAAAGGACACGAATAGACGAATTTGAGACAAATAGGTGCATAAATGACTCGCTCGTTACGTATTACAAAATATTAGCCGCGCCCACTCAACTATAACTCTAAACGACAAATACAGTTTGAAGAATATCACCGCATTTTTTTGAACAAGTAGACACGTACCCCGACAGACTCCTAGATAAAGGCAAATCATGTTTTTACGCATCAACTGTAGAAGATGAGCTAAATTCGTCGAAATTGGGTAAAAAAAACAGCCTACCCGGCATTGGTTAGACGACAAAAGTTAAATCAATAAATTCCAATATGTTCTGTCAACTAGGCTATGATTGGACATAGATCTATTTTCTCGACAATTTCAGCTCAAAACCGCTCTTTCAAGGGGCGGGCCCGGCCGCCCCGGCCGGGGCGGCCGGGCGGCCTCCAGAAGCGGCCACAACTCATATAGACGCCGGAAAATAGGCCGCATGGGCTCAGCGGCCTCCAGCTTCACTTCATGCCTCGCCGGTGCCTCGCCGCCCGCGAAATACAGACAGGCGGCCAGCGGGCCGGCAAAGCCGGCCGTCCTGACGGCCTGGGCGTAAATCATGAGCTGGCGTTCGTAGGCTTCAAGCTCCGGCCCGCCGCTGAACCTGGCCAGCTTATAGTCCACGATCCGGCCCCGCCCCTCCGGGGAAATGTAGAAAAGGTCAATGATCCCGGTCAGGGTCAGGCGGGCCGTAGGCTCCGGCCCGGGCAGCCTTAACCAGAAAGGCAGTTCACGATACTGCGACTCTCCCGCCGCCTTCCATTCGCGGCCCAGGGGGCCGTTTAAAAAAGCCCGCAGTTTGGCGGCCAGGGCCTCTTCAGCCGGGGCCGACAGCGGCAGCTCCAGGCGGCGGGCTTCTTCGCGCAAAAGGCCGCCCGCGTCCGGGCGGCTTAAATCTATTTTTTCCAGAACCGCGTGAAAGAGCGTGCCGGCGGCCGAAGCCGAAAGGCCGGGCCAGTCGCCGGCAGCCTTTAGGGCCCGGGGCGGACGCGCCGCCTCCGCCGCCCCGGCTGAAGCCGGGGCCGACTCGAAAAAACCGCCTTTCCCGCCGGGAGACCAGGCGAAGCCGTGCGCGAGGCCGAGATGTCTTTCCTTACGAAAAGCTTCGGGGTCGGCCAGAAACCGGCTCAGGGAAGTGACGGCCAGCGTCTGCGCGGCCAGCGGCAGGGGCGACAAAAAACCGCGCGGCGGCAGCGACGCGGGCCGGGCGCTTCCTTCGGCGCCGCTTACGGCCGCCGCCGCGGCCGCCGGCCCGGCCGCGTCATAGACCACCCGGGCCGCCATAGCCGCCGCCCGCGGCTGACGACAGACCGCCTCAAGCCAGCTTAAGCCGCCGGCCCCGGCCCTCTTGGCCGGCTCTTTCGGCCAGCCGAGCAGGGCCAGGTGATCTCTGGCCCTGGTGGCCGCCACATAAAACAAACGTTTTTCCTCCTCCGCGGACCGCTCTTCATTCTTTTTGGAAATGTCCTCATAATCGGGCGGCCGGACGTCTTCGCGCTGAAGCCCTCTAAAACGCACGGCCATACGCCCGTCGTCGGAAATGGCCAGAGCGCCGCCGCGCGGGCGCTGAAGCCTGTCGGCCTCGGCCACCAGCACCACCGGAAATTCCAGCCCTTTGGCCGCATGCACGGTCAAAATCTTCACCGCCTCGGCGTCAAGCGTTTCCATATCTACGGAACCGGCGGCGCTTTCCCGTTCCCGCCAAAGTTCGGTCAGTTCCTCGGCCTCGCTTAAGGGGCTGTCTTCAAGGCCCCGGCCGACGGCGCGGCTCAGCGCCAGAAAGCCCTGCAAAGCCCTGACCCGGTGGGCCCCGTCTTTTTCCAGCATGGCCAGGGGGATCAGGCCGCGTTCTTCAATGATCATCTCCAGCATCTCGACCGGGCGCAGACGCCCGGCCAGAGGCCTCAGTCTGTCTAAAAGCTCTTTCAGCGCCAGCAGAGCCGCCAGATCGTCATCAGGCAAAAAGTCCGGCCAGGGGCGGGCGCCCCTGAAATATTCCGACAAAGCGGCCCGGCCGCCTCCGTCCGGACAGGTCAAAGCCAAAAGCGTTCCGTCGGAGACCGGGCCCAGGGGGGAGCGCAGGAGTCCGGCCAGCGAGGCTTCCTCGTCAAAGCCGCCCAGATGCCGAAAAGCCGCCAAAACCGCCTTGACCTCGGCGTAATCGAAAGAGTTTCCCCCGACCGCCGTCTGGCATTTCCAGCCGGCGGCCAGGCAGGCTTCCTTGAAGAGTCCGGCGTATTTGAAGCGGCGGAAAAGCACGGCCACATCGCCGGGGACCGGCGGACGCGGGCCCTCCGCCCCCTCGACCATGACGCCCAGACGGCCGCTGAAAAGATCGGCGAGATGCCTGACCATCAGCCGGGCCTGCGCTTCGGCCCGGTCGGCGGCCAGGGACGGGGCGGCGCCGGAATCGCTTACAATAGCCACATGAGGGCCCTGGTAGAGGGCCGCCCGGGCCGGGGTCTGGCGGTCGCCGGAGGTGAAGAGGCCGCCCAGATCGTCGGCGAAAAAAACATTGAAAAAATCAACCAGCGGCCCCTGAGAACGGTAGTTGACTTCAAGCGGCAGCACCGCGCCGCCTCCGCCGGAAAACTTATCGCGCAGAGAAGCCATCACCTGAACTTCGGCCCCCCTGAAACGGTAAATGGACTGCTTCAGATCGCCGAAGACGATCAACCGGGGCGCGGCCGCGCTCCAGTCCATGGCGCTCCACAGGTCTTGGTCTTCGGCGTAAACCGCGTCGTCTCCGGGGTCCAGCAGCAGATAGGCCAGAAGGTTGGCCTGGAGGCGATTGGTGTCCTGAAACTCATCGACCAGCACCAGCCGGCGGCGCTCTATCTCACGGCGGCGGATTTCCGGTCTAGTGGCCAGAAGCCGGCGGGCCAATATCAGAATATCGTCGAAATCGACGGCGCCCCGCCTCTTCTTCCGCGCGGCCAGAAGGCCGGGCAGGCGCCCGGTCAGACGCAGAAGCCGCTCCTTGACCGGCCGGGCCAGAACGAGCGACCGGAAACTTGAAACGGCCTCCAGGGCCTCCAGCATGGCCCGGCGCATCTGGCGGCCGGGCTTGATATGCCAGTCGCCGCCTTCCTGGAGCAATTGGCTCCAGCGCCTGAGATTATCGTCGATAGCCTCTTCAAGCTCATCGGCCGAAGCGTCGGTTGAAGCGGCCAAAGAAGCCGCGGCCCGGGACACGCGCTCATAATAGGCGGCCTCCGGCTTCAAGCCGCCGCCTTTTAAAAAGTCGGCGGCCTCCCGGACGCGAAGGCGGAAATCGTCTAACAGCGGCCGCAGCCCTTCGGCCGGCGCGCTCAGATCGGCGCTGAAATTTTTCAGCCCCCAGGAGGCCAGCCGTCTGGCGCAGGCGGCCAGAAGATCATACAGCTCACGCCGGGAAAACACTTCGCACAACCCTAGAAAATCCGGCTCGCCGGCCTCCAGCCAGTCGACCGTGATATTTTCCAGGTCATCGCGGAAGGCCCGCCCGCCGTCCTCAATATTCAGGCCGGCCGGCAGCCCCAGGGTCAGGGCGTTTTCCCGGATCAACCTCAGGGCATAGCCGTGGATGGTGCCGATGTCGGCCCGGTCGAGCCTGGCGCTCTCCCGTCGCCAGAAAGCTTCGCCGCCGGGGTCTTCGCGGCGCATCCCGCGAAAGGCCTCGCCCAGCCGCTGGCGCAGTTCCGCCGCGGCTTTTTCCGTAAAAGTCAGGGCCAGCAGATCCGTCGCCGACAGGGGATTATCGCCGGTCCGCTCCCGCGACAGGCGGCGGGTCAGGGTCTCGACCAGGGCGCCGGTTTTGCCGCTGCCGGCCCCGGCTATGACGCAGAGCTTGTCGCGGCATTCAATGACCGCCAGCTGCGATTTATTAGGCGTAAAGCGGCCCATGTCAGCCTTCCCCCTCGCCGCCTGAATCGGCCCGGGGGCAGATCAGGCCGAAGCCGCAATAATCGCAGGCGGGCTCGCCGTCGGCCGAATCGGGGTCAAAGAGGCCGGCCCGCGCCTGCCGCCAGATGTCTTCCAGGCGGTTGGGCAGGCTGAAAAGCCCCGCCTCTTTCCTGGCGGCCCTGACTTCAAGGCTTAAATCCATTTCAGGGCTGTCGGAGCCAAGGCCGCCGTGTTCGGCCGGGCCGCCCATGGGGTTCAGGAAGTCCATCACGCTTACGGCCGGCCGCCTCAAAGCCGACGACGCGGCCAGGGCATAGAGGTGGGCGGGATACAGGGCAGGCGGCGGAGCGCCGCTCTGGCGGTCGAATTCGTAGGCCGCGCGGTAACGCAGCTTGTAGTCGCGCGCCAGAAGGCGGTTTTCGCCCGGAGCGCCGCTCTCGTCGATGCGGTCGATGCGGCCTTTGAAAAAAAGGCTCCGCCCGTCGGCCAGGGGCAGTTCCAGGGGCCCGGCCGCGTCCGCGGCCCCGGCCCCGAAAGACCATTCCAGCTCAAGCGGCGTGGAGGAGGTTTCCTTGGCCAATTCACGCGTCAGCCAGCCGGAGAGAATCGCGAAAAGCCGGCGGCGGCGCAAAGGCCACAGGGGCCTCCGCCCCAAAGGCGAAAGGGCTTCCGCGCGCAGGCACTCCTTTTCGGCCAGGGCCTGAAGCTCGGCCGCCAACTTGTCCCTGGAAGCCGCGCCGGACGCTCCGGCCGCGGCGGAAGCCGAGGCCTCGGGCCAGGGGCGCCCCAGACGGC
>JAISRV010000245.1 GCA_031273445.1 Candidatus Adiutrix sp.
CCAGGAACTGAAACCCTTGGCGCCTTTATCAGAACCACGCTCCTTTACCGCTTTTTGAAAATTGCCGCGATCTATCAACGAAAGCAGTTGCGCAAACATGCTCATCGGTGCTAACATGACTTTACCTCCGGTTGGGCCTTACGGCCGTTTAATGGTGTCTTGCAACTACCATTATACCAACCGGAGTTCTTTTTTAAGCTCTTATTTTATTTTGGACACGTCTGGTATTATATAAACTAGGTGTGCTTAGAGCGGATAAGATGAAAAAGGTCATAGACAAAGTGGTTGAAATCTTCACGGCGTAAGCGCGAATACCGCGGAATGCCGCAGAAGCGTCTCTCGCCCGGTTGCGCATAAACGCATTATAATAAGCCATCAAAGGAGTTTCTGATGCGGTTAAAAGCGCTTTTGCGGCTGCCCGCGCTGACGGTTCTGCTTTTGCTTGGCGGCGCGGCGGCGGGTCTGGCTGAGGAAACAACCAACAGCATCGGCATGGAACTCGTGCTGATCCCGGCGGGTTCGTTCACCATGGGGGCGGACAAGAATTTTGAGGAGGCCGAGGATGATGAAACGCCGGCCCGCCGAGTGACCATCAGTCAAGCTTTTTACTTGGGTAAATACGAAGTGACCCAGAGTCAGTGGGGGGCGGTGATGGGTTATAACCCCAGTATATTCAAGGGTCGGAGCAACCCGGTGGAGAAGGTTTCATGGGGTGATGTGCAGGTCTTCATCAAGAAATTGAACCAGAAGGAGGGGGGGGGAATAAATATCGTCTGCCGACGGAGGCGGAGTGGGAATATGCGGCCCGTGCGGGGACGACGAGCGCTTATTCGTTTGGAGACGACGCCGGCGCCTTGGGGCGTTATGCCTGGTGCGGGGAAAGTTTGCTGGGAGGGACCACGCATCCGGTGGGTCAGAAGGAGCCCAACCCCTGGGGTTTGTATGATATGCACGGGAATGTCTGGGAGTGGGCGCAGAACTGGTATGGCTACTATTCCAGCGGTCCGGCGACGGATCCTCGGGGCCCGTCCTCAGGCGCGAACCGGGTTACTCGTGGCGGCGGTTGGTGCACCGACGCCAAGTACTGCCGGTCGGCGACCCGGGCAAGCAGCACGCCTGGCTCCCGGTACTTATTCCTCGGCTTCCGCCTGACTTTCTCCTCTGAAGTAAGATTCAGCCGGGGTCGGCGGGACGTAGCGGCATTTTCTTCATAGGCGCCGCCGGCTGAACCTTAATTTTCGCCAAGTTGCGCGCGAAGCCGGGCCATCTCCGCGGCCTTGTCAGCAAGCGCCGCCTCCTTAAATTACGATGTCGCGTCGGGTAGGCCGCTTATAAGGAAATGGAAAAGAAAAGAGGGCGGGCTGACCCCGCCCCTACGGGGAAATGGAAAAGAGAAGAAGCGGGTTGACAGGGCAACCGCCCTCGCCCCGACTGACCGTTGGCCCCTGGCCTTTCGGCGACCCGGACGGCCCCGGCCGACCGGCGCCCAATCGCCGCCCAGGCCCCTGCGGTTAGGATGCGGAGCATCCTGGGTCCAGGGCTTTGCCCTGGCTGGCTTTGGCCAGAATGTCGGCCATGAAGGCCCGGGCTTTGTCCAAGTCGGCCGCGTCCGGGTGCTTGGCCGCTTCGTCCAGGCGGGCCTGGCGCTCCGGCGTCATTTGGGCGTGGGGGTGATCGGGGGGCAGCATTTTCTTCATGCGCTCCAAAAGCGCGGGATCGACTTTGCCCTGGCAGCGAAAGTGGCCCAGGACGACGTTGCCGTTGTCGGTCAGGCGTTTGGCGGCGTCCGCGGCCACGTTGTCGGCGTGTTCCGAGTCGGGGTAGGCGCCCAGGGTGAAGAAGAAGGCCACTTTTTTATGGGCCGTTTTTTCAAAAAACGACAGCGTGGCCGCGTCGGCCTGGCCTTTGTCCACCCAGAAGCCGGGCACGATCAGGTCATAGCCGGAGGGATCAGGCTTGTCTTTGACGTCAACGCAGGCCGCGGCCTCGGCCGCGCCTTCGCCCAGGACGCTGAAAAGGCCTTCCGCCACTTTTTTGGTGTTGCCGGTCAGGCTGGAATAGACGACCAGTGTTTTCATAATAAAATCCTTTCGTTGGATATGTTTATTCAGCCAGGGAGAGTCAGAAGCGCGTCGGCGCAGAGGCCGGCCAGCTCAAGGTCGTGGGTGACGACCAGCACCGCCGGGCCGCGCGCGGCCGCCTGGCGTATCTGGTCGGCCATCAGCCGCAGGTTGAGCCCGTCCAGGCCGCTGGTGGGTTCGTCCAGCACTAAAAAGCGCGCGCCGGCCGCCAGCCCCGCCGCCGCCGTCAGCCGCTGTTTTTCCCCGCCGGAAAGTGACTGCGGGTGCCTTTCCGCCAGCTCCTTCAGCCCGAAGTCGGCCAGAATTGAGTCGGTTTCAGGGTATTTACGCATTTTACCGCTTTGGACGCCCAGAGACAAATCCATCTCCGCCCTGACGCTGGCCATGTAGAGCTGGTGATCGGCGTTCTGCAGGATGACCTGGCACTGGTCGGCGGCGTGACCGCCGTCGGCCCGGAACCTGACGCGGCCGCCGCCTGGCTTTTCCAGGCCGCACAGCACCTTGGCCAGCGTGGTTTTGCCCTGGCCGCTGGGGCCGGTCAGAACCGTGACCAGGCCGCATTTGAATTCGCCGTTCAAATTTGAAAACAGCTCCGGCCGGCCCGGGTAGGCGAAGGAGAGGTTTTCCATGATCAGGCCGTCCCGCGCCTCGTCAGTCGGGCCGCCTGGCCCGCCGCCTGGCCCGCCGCCAGGACCGAAGGCGGGCCGGGCGGGCGGGTCGATCGAGCGCAGGGCGAAAGTTTTTCTCAGGTCCGGGTCTTTCAGCATATCCCAGCCGCCCTGACGGGCGGCCGCGCCGTTTTCCAGCACCAGCGCCTGCTCGCAAAGGCCGTCGAGCCAGCTCAGGCGGTGGTCGGCGATGACCATGGTCAGGCCTTCCTCCTTCAGCCCGGCCAGGGTCAGGCCCAGTTCGGCCATGGAGTCAGGGTCCAGGTTGGCGCTCGGCTCGTCCAGGAGCAGCATTTTCGGCTTCAGCGCCGTCAGCGCGGCCAGGACGACTTTCTGCTTCTGGCCCTCCGACAGCTGGAACACCGACTGGCCCGCGATGGCCTCCAGGCCGAAACGCTCAAGGCGGTCGGCCGTCAGTTCGGCCGCCCTCCGGGCCGGGACGTCCCGGCAGCGGAGAGTCAGCAACAGTTCCTCCTCGACCGAGGCGGCCAGAAACTGCGCTTCGGGGTTCTGCATCATCAGCCCGGCCCGGCGGCCCCACTCGGACAGCGTCAGCCGGGCGGGCTCTTCGCCGTCCAGGCTGACCCGGCCCCGCAACTCGCCTTTTAAGTAGTGGGGCGCCAGGCCGGACAAGACGGACAGCAGCGTGCTCTTGCCGCTGCCGCTGTGGCCGCAGACCAAAAGCGCCCGCCCCGGCCGCAGCTCCAGGTCGATTCCGTTCAGGGCCCAATTGGCGGCATGGGCGTGGCGGTAGCCTAATTTTTCAACCAGCAGCATGGAAAACCTGCAAAATTGAGGCGGCCGTCACCGCGGCCGCGCCGAGGGCCAGGGTCGCCCGGTCGGCTTTTTTCAGAATTATGGGCGCGCGGCCGAAATCGGTTTCGGCGGAGAGCCCCTTCAGTTCGGCGGCCACGGCCAGTTCATCGGCCGAGCGGATCAGGCGGACCACCAGGGGCATAAAGAATATCCGCCACCATAAAAACGGCCGGCGGCACCAGAAGAGAAGACCGGCGCGGCCCCTGAAGCGGAGCCTCACCGCCTGCCTGAGCTGGCTGAAGTCGTTGATGAAGGTGGGGATGAACCTGATGGTGACCAGCATCGGCAGCTTCACCAGGCCTGGGATCGGCAGCCGGTTCATAGTGCCGACCAGGCCCGACAGGCTGGCGTGGAGGGCCAGGGGCAGCACCATGTTGACGGACACGCCCAGGCGGGAAAAGGGCACGATGACGGCGGCCGGCGAAGCCTCTTTCAGGGCGGGGAAGACGAAGCTCAACAGCCACAGGCAGCCCAGCGCCGTCATGGCCATGGCCCCGAAGAAGAGGTAGGCCAGGGCGATGGTTCTCAGGCGCGCCTGCAGAATAAGATATAGGCCCGAAGCCGCCAAAAGGGTCGCCGCGGCCCAGAGGTCGTCGGCGGCCAGCGCGGCCAGGGAGGCGAGAAGGGTCAGCCCGAGGCGAACCTCGGGGGCCAGGCCCAGCCGGTCGGCGCCGGCCGGCCTAATCCTGGATAAGTCCGGCATGCCGCAGTTCCCTGGCCATTTTCAGCCCCGCGGCCAGCCCCAGGAGGATGCCGATATAGCTGAAGGCGGAGATGATCAGGACCATGATCACAAGGCCCGGCTGTTCGCGGGCGCCCAGATAGCTGAAGAACAGGTTGACCAGGCGCATGGCCAGTTCGCTCAGGGCCACGGCCGGGGCCGCCAGCCAGGGGCGTTTTTTCAGGCCGCCCAGGCCCAGGATCAGCATCTCCGTGGCCAGGGTGGCCGCGATCAGCGAGGGCAGCGAAATCATGGCCTGGCCCAGGAGGAAAAAACCCAGGAGGCCGGCGACGGTGTTGGCCAAAGTCAGGGCGCCGGTCTTGGGGACTTTGATCAGCAGCACCACCCAGAGGGCCGAAAAAACCAGGCTTTTAAGGATCATGGTCACCGGGTTCATGCCGCCCCCGGCCAGGGCCAGAATCACGGTGGAGGCCTTGGCCGCGCCCGCGAAAAGGCCTATGGTCACCAGGTCGCGCGTTTCGAACAGCCCGCGCCCTGTGGACAGGGCGCGGGCCAGACGGGTCAGACCGGCGGAGCTTGAGAGAAGGTCAGTACTCAAAACCGACCCCCAGGATGACGTGAAAGCCGGGGTCGGCCAAAGTGTTGCGCGCCTGGGCGTAGGCCTGGTCCCCGATGTTGCGCAGGGCCAGGGAGGCGTTCCACTTGCGCTCGCCGCCCCATTCCGTGCCCAGCGTCAGGTTGAGGGTCTGCCAGGCTTCGTGTTCCATGACCTCCTGGCCGGACAGTTCC
Source organism: Candidatus Adiutrix sp. (assembly GCA_031273445.1). Classification (GTDB taxonomy): domain Bacteria; phylum Desulfobacterota; class Desulfarculia; order Adiutricales; family Adiutricaceae; genus Adiutrix. The sequence goes on from JAISRV010000245.1 coordinate 5,037, forward strand.
TCGGCGCTTACGGCCCAGTTCAGGTAGAGGTCGGCGTAAAAGACCTGGTCCGGGCCGGAGGCGACGTCCGTGGCCCATTTCAGGCCCGTGCGCCCGGAGAAGGAGGGCGTCGCGGTCTGGTCGGTTTTTTGGCCGTCGGCCTGGGTGTAGGTTCTGTTCAGCCAGGTCACGGTGGTGTAGGGGGTCAGGCCGCAGTCGAGGAAGGTATGGCTCAGGCCCAGTTCGGCCCCGTAGGTTCTGGCTTTGTCCATATTGACGAAGCGCCGGCCCGCGCCGCCGGGCAGGGCTTCGTCGGTGATGTAGTTTTTCGCGTCGGAATAGAAGAGGGCGAAGTCCACGTCCCAGACGCCGTCGTTGAAGCGGGCGCCGATTTCATAGTTGTTGGAGGTTTCCGGGGCCAGGTCGGGGTTGGGGTAGGTCGGCTCCGAGTCGCCGTGAACCGTGCCCAGATAGAGCTGGTTGAGGACCGGGAAGCGGTAGCCCTGCGACCACATGGCCCTGAGGGAGAGGTTTTCTACGCCCGAATAGACCAGCCCCACATTGCCCACCAGCCGGGAGTCTTTGCGGGCGCCGGCGCTGTTCAGCAGGGGGTTGTTGTTGGCCGTCAATTCGGATTCGACCCAGGTTTCGCGGAGGCCCAGGGTGGCCGTCCAGCCGTCGGCGATGGTCCATTCGTCCTGGGCGAAGAGGCCGAGCGTGCTTTGTTCGGCTGAGTAATTATACAGGCCGTCGAGGTTGACCGGCGGCCCGACCGGGGCGCCGGTCATGATGCTGGTGTAGGTTCTGAGGCCTCTTCTGGTGTCGGTCGCGTCAAGGTCGTCTTTGTTGTAGTCCAGGCCCGCGATGAGGTAATGGCTCCGCCCCAGGATCCATTCGCTTTGAATCGTGCCGCCGAGGCTGTCCTGGTCGTTGAAGGTGCCGGTGTAAAGGCTGTTGTTGACGAAGGCGGGCAGGCGGCCCGGTATGGTCCAGTATTGGCCGGCGGCGTCGGGAAAGGTGCTGCGCATATCGTTCCAGAAATCTTTTTTCATGTTCTGGCGATAGAGGCTGAGCTTCAGTTTGGCCAGATATTCGGTCAGGCGGTTCAGCTCCAGCCCGGCGGAGACGGTTTCCCGGTCCCACTGGGGCAGGCCCATGGCCAGGTCCAGGCCCATGGGCCGGCCCATCGGACCGACGACGGGCACGCTGACGCCCGGCAGCGCCAGAGTGCTTTCATAGCGGTCGACTTTGACGTAAAAGCCGCCGTTTTCCCAGTCGTAGCCCAGCCGGCCGGAATAGTTGCGGTTGTCGTAGCTGGTGTTGGCCAGCGTGCCTTCGGGAGTGCGGCGCTCATTGGCTTCCGTGCCGCCGGCGGAGAAGCGGTAGTTGAAGCCGTTGTGGGCGCCGAAGACGGCGCTTTGGCTGGTGAAGCTGTTGTTCGACGAATCCAGGATGAATCTCTGGCTGAAGCCGAAGGGCTTTGCGCCGCCCTTTTTCGTGATGATGTTTATGACCCCGGCGATGGCCTCGGGGCCGTAAAGCACCGAGGCCGGGCCCTTGATGACCTCAATGCGCTCGATCTGGCTGGAGTCCATTAAAATGGCCGACCCGCTCATGCTCTTCTGCTCCGATATCTTGACGCCGTCGATCAGAATCAGGGCCCGGTTCGGGCTCTCGCCCCTGATCAGAACCCGCTTGCCCCCGGCCATGCTGCCGTCCTGCACCGTCACCCCGGGCATGGTTTCCAGGATGTCGGCCACGCTGGTCTTGGGGTCGCGCTTCATATTTTCCTCGCTGATCACTCCGACGCTCATGGGCACTTCCATCAGGTCCTTTTCCGTCCTGGTGGCGGTGACCGTGACTTCCCGCGTTTCCGCTTCGCCGGGCAGCCTCTCTTGGGCCGCGGCCGGCCCGACCAAGGCCAGCCAGGGCAGCATCGCGGCCGCCGCCCAGATGGTTCGTTTCGTCTTCGACACGCTCATTGTTGATTCTCCTTCATATTTCGACTGGCCGTTTCAATGACGGCCTGAGTCAGATTGACGCCCCAGAAGCGTCCGGTCATAGTCATGGTCGCCCATTCGTCGTCCATAATCATCAGGCCGTTTTCCGCCCAGTTTTCCAGCAGAAGCCTGAGCGGGGCGGGGTCGGCCATAAAGTCCTCGGTCAGCCGGCGATGGTTCAGATAGCCCTGTTCCATCTGTTCGACGATGAAAGAGACCAGCCGGCCGTTCGGGGCCGGCGGGCTCAGCGCGTCAGGGAGGAAAAGGCCGCGTCGACAGGCCTCAAGGTAGGCCTCGACCCGGGGGCGGCGGTAAAAGGACCAGCCGGAGAAGAAGCCGCCCGCCCCGGCCCCCAGCGCCAGGCAGTCGCCGCGGCGTTTGGCCCAGGGGTTGTAGAGGTTGCGTTCCCTGGCGCTGAGGGCGAAATGGCTCAGGCTCAGCTGGCGCCAGCGCCGCCCGAGCAGATATTCGCCGGCCCGCCGGTAATACTCGCCCTGCGCGCTCAGGGGCGCGGCCTCCGTCAGGCGGCCGCTCTCAATGGCCCCGGCCAGTTGGCCGCCTTTGAAGATGTTGAGCTGATAGGCGTCGAGCCCGTCCAGGCCGAGGGCTTCGGCCTGTTTCAGATCGTCTATGAAATCGTCCGGGCTTTGCCCGGGCAGGCCGTAGATAAGGTCGATGATGACGGCGGCCTTTTGGCGGCTGATCAGATTTTCCAGATATTCGACGACCGTGGCCCGCGGGCTGAGGCGGCCCAGGCTTTGGCGTATCCGGGTGTCGAAGCTTTGCACGCCGATGGAAAAACGGTTGAAGCCGGCCGCCAGGAAGCCGGAGGTCTTTTCCGGGGTGAAATCATGCAGCCGGCCTTCCAGGGTGATCTCGCAGTCGTTGGCCAGGTCCAGATTTTTTCCGACGGAATCCATCAGGCGGCCCAAAAGGTCGGGCGCCAGAGACGTGGGGGTGCCGCCGCCCAGGTAGATGACCCTGACCGGGCCGGCGGCCGCGGCTTTGTCTTTCAGCCACTCGAGTTCCGCCAAAAGGGCCTCGACGTAGGCGGCGGCGACGGCCGGCTCCGGCCGCGGCCCGCCGAAGCCGCAATAGAGGCACTGGCTGCGGCAAAAGGGGATATGCACATACAGCCCCAGCCCCCGGTCCGGCCGCGACTCCAGGAGGCGCTCGTAGGCGGCCTGAATTTCCTCCGGCGGGGTCGGTTTTGAAGCCAGGCCCGCGTGAATGACGAATTTCCGGTCGAAGGCGCCGCTCAAAGGGTCCGCGGTCGGCCTGACCAGAAACATCTTGAGAGCCTCGTCGTCCCCGGACGGAGGGCCGGGGGCGCCGTCGGCCCCGACCGGAGGGCCGGGGGCATTGTCGCCCCCGACCGGAGGGCCGGTCGGGAGGGAAGGCGGGTCAATCAGTTTCATGTCTGGGGTAAGGGGGGAATTCGTGGTCATAGGGCGCCTTTTTGAGCAAAAAAATATTAATCCGCCGGCCGAAGGCCGTCGGCGATGATTTCGGGAAATGATGTCGTAAAACTCGCCTGAGCCGGAAAGCTACTTGAGCCGGAAAGCTATCGGCACGACCAGCGAGGCGGGGCCGCCGCTTTCGGGGGCCCAGCGCTGCTTCACTTTATTCATGGTCGTCAGGGCCGCTTCGCCCAGCGACGGATGATAATCCCCGGGAATCAGGCTGGCCCCGGTCACATAGCCCCGCCCGTCAAAGGTCACCCGCACTTTGACCGTGCCGGTGAGGCCGGCCCGGCGGGCGGTCTTGGAATAAAATTTGCTCTTTTCCACGGCCAGGGTGAATTCCGAAATGAAGTCGGCCGTCCTGGGCGCCGCCGGGGCCGCCCTGGCCGCCGCCGGGGCCGGGGGCGGGGTCGGCTTAGGCGCGGGTTTGGGCTTGGGTTTGGGCTTCTCGACCGGCTTTACTTCCGGCGCCAAGGCCGGTTCAGGCTCCGGTTCCGGCTCCACAACCGGCTCAGGCTCCGGTTCCACAACCGGTTCCGGTTCCGGTTCCGGCTCCACAACCGGTTCCGGGGGCGCGACCGGCTCCGGGGGCGCGACCGGTTCCGGGGTCGGCGAGACGACTTCCAGCAGTTCGACGGCGATCAGCTGCGGTTCCTGAACATTCGCGTCCAGCGCCGAAAAGGGCGGATGAACGAGCATATACAGGGCCAGGCTCAGGTAGACGCCGCCGCTGACCAGGGCGCTGAGGCGGGAGGCGTCGCTGTCGCGGTCGTGAACCGGCCTTAAAGCCGCTGAGGCGCCCATGGCGGCTTTACTCGGCCGCGGCGGCGGCCTTAGGCAGGCCGTTGATCAGAAATCTATGTTTTTCCTGACTTTTGGCTTCGTCCAGAACCAGCATGAAAGAGGCGAAGGGCGCGTTTTTATCCACATTGAAGATGATCGGCACATCTTTGTCGTGCGCGGCCATGAGCGCGGTCAGTTCGCTTTCGTCGATCCGGCTGCGTTCGTAAAAAATGGCCCCTTCCGCGTCGATGCTGAAGGTCAGGCGGTGATCGTCGCTCTGGGTCGGGTTGAGATTTTGCGCCTGGGCCAGCTGCATCTCCAGGGCGGGGGAGACGAAGGTGGCCGCCAGGATAAAAAACGTGAGCAGCAGGAACAGGACGTCTATCAGAGGGGTCAGGTCCAGGCCGTCTTCGTCCAGGCTGGAAAGCTGCAAGTCGAGTTTCATGCCGCCGCCCTGACTTCGCCTGTCTTGAGGCCGGCGCCTTCCTGATGCTGGGCCGGCGCCTTGGCCGGGCAGTGGGGGCGGCACTCCAGGAAACGGTAGCCGTATTCGATGGCCGCCAGATGAAAGGACCTCAGTTTCAAGCTCAGCAGGTAATAGACCATCAGACAGGGAATGGCCAGCGTCAGGCCCATGATGGTCGTGATTATGGCTTCCCAGATGCCGGCGGCCAGAATGGAGGCGACGGCCGCGGTCGTGGTCTGGGCCAGGGTCTGAAACACCCCCAGGAGGCCCAGCAAGGTGCCCAGAAGCCCTAAAAGGGGCGAGACGACGGCTATGACCCGCAGGCAGGTTATATCGCGCTGGGCTCTGGAAAAATGGCGGTGAAACAGATAGGCCACTTCCGCCTTGAGATCGTAGGAGTGCTGGCCGTGAGTCCTGATGATGCCGTCGATGATGGCGATGATGGGATTGCCGGCGAAGCGCAGGAGAAGGCCGTCGCGGTTTTCCGGGGTCAGGCCCAGGGCCAGGGCCGCCCGGTGGAAGTCCCGCCCGACCAGCCAGAGGAAGAGGATGTTTTTGACGGCCAGGAAAAGGGCGGCGGCGGCCAGAACGACCAGCGTCAGGCCGGCGGGGCCGATCAGGGCATAGAAGCGGGACCAGAGTTCCATGGTTTGCATAGGGGGCTTGATTTTATTTTGGCCGGCCGCCGGCCGCGTGAGGGGCGGTTTGGGCGGGCGGGAATTTTTAGGCGTAATTTATGTAAAAGAGTCTCAGTAACAGTGAGCGCAGGATACCTTAACTTCTTTTTTTTTACAAGCGGCCAATTGTCGTTCATGGCGTTTTTTCTGGATATATCAGTGATTTTATTTAATAAAAAAATTTAGAAAAATTTTTGGCCGCCGGCCGGGAGGCCGGCGGCGGCCTGTTTTTCAGAATTCGAATTTCAGCCCCAGGCTGCCGGAGAAGCCTTCGCGTTGGCCGGCATAGCCCTGGAGGCCCAGATCTATTTTAACGGAGTTACCGGCCTCTATTTCCAGCCCCAGTTCGCCTATGCCCGTGTCGCCCTTCAATTCCGGGGTCGGGAGGGCCTGGCCATAGAGGCTGGCCGAGGCCTGGCCGTCCAGTTCATGTTCGTAGGCCAGACCCACATAGGGTTTGATGTTTTCGTAGACGGCATAGGTCAGCCGGGCGCCGCCCCGGAGGCGATGAGAATCAGCGTCGTCAAAATTCACCGGGTCGCCGGTGGAGAGGATGACCGCTTTGCCCTCCTGGCGAGTCCAAAGGTATTGGCCGTAAAGGTCGAGATCGGCCCGGCCGCTTATGCTCCAAACGTAGCCCAGCCCGGCATGGAAGCCGTAATAAGCCGAGTCGGCCTCGTAGCTGATCGGCAGTGAACTCAGGTTGGGCGAGGCGAAGTCGGTCTTGACCTGCCCGAAGCGGGCCGAAGCTTCGGCGTGGAAATGGCCCGTGCTGCTGCCGTCGGAGTCGTAGCGGCCCATCAGGCCGCCGCCGAGGTAGTCGGCGTCGCCGTTCCCCGTAACCGAGCTTGAGCCGGCGAAGCTGTTGAAGGAGTCGTAATCGCCCCGCCCGGCCTCGAAAAAGGCCCCCAGGGTCAGGCGGCCGGCGCCGGCTTCAAAGCCCTTGGCCAGACCAATGAGGAAGGAGGAGCTGTCCACGTCCACATGGGAGCCGGTCTTGTATTTGGATTTTCCGGCCGAAGCGGCCGCGAACGAGGCCAGCCCGGCCGAAGCCTGGGCGCTGGACACGGCGTTGGCCAGGCCCTGGCCGGCGACCATGTCGGCGGCCTGGCTGACGAAGGTCAAGCCGCCCAGCCTGGCCTCGGCCAGGGCCTTGGTCTGCGGTTTGGCGCCTAAGCCCGTCAGCACGGCCTCAAGCCTGTCGTAGTCGGCGGACAGAGTCCAGCGGTAGTCCAAAAGCGCCCCATACTGTCCGACGGCCTCTGTTTGCGTGTAATCGGCGTCGTCCAGAACGGCCGCGTCGATCAGGGTCACGGCATAGCCTTGGGCCAGGGGCGACCCGCCGGCGGTGTTTATTGAAATCTGACTGCTCCGGCCGGCGCCGTCGCCCAGGCTGACCGTGCCGGTCGAAACCAGCGCCGTGCCGCCGTCGGCCAGGGTTTCAGGCAGGATGAAGTCATAGAACTGAAAGCCGGCGATATCGCCCACGGAAGTGCCGGAATATTTCCAGATCTTGAGGGCGTTGCCGCTGAAGCGGTCGCCGGTGGGGTCCACGTCCGGGCTGTAGCCGGGCTCGTGCCGGTAATAGCCGCCGTACAAATCGACGTTGACGAGGCTTGGCGAGCCGGAGAGACGCACGGAGTTGTCGACCGTCGCGCGGTCGGCGGCGTAAGTGGCCCCGCCGGCGACGATCATGTTGTTGACGGCGCCGCCGGTGATGTTGACCGAGTTGTCATGGGCGTCCAGCATGGCCAGGCCGCCGATGATGATGCCGCCGCCCGGGTGGTCGACGACGCCGCCGGAAATGTCGACCGTATTGCGGTAGGCGCTGCCGCCCATGAAGGCCGCCCCGCCGACCGCGTGATCGCCGTTGGCGATATTGCCCCCGCTTATGATGAGCTTGTTGTCGTAGGCGTCGCCGGCGGCCACGCCCATGGTCGCCAGGTCGAAGCCCACGGCCACTCCGCCGATATAACCGCCGTCAAGATCGCCGCCAGCGATGTTGAAAGTGTTGCCGAAGGCGTCGCCGGCGAAGGTCAGGCCGCCGGCCATGTCGCCGTAGGTTTGGCCGCCTGAAATGGTCAGGGTGTTGCCCGAAGCTTCGCCGGCCATGGTCAGGCCGCCGATGAGGCCTTGCCCCAAATCCGCTTCCCCGCCCCGGACCAGGCCTCCGCTGACGGCGACCGTGTTGTTTCTGGCCTTGCCGCCCTGGGTGAAGCCCCCGGCGAGCAGGGTTTCAGCGCCGGCGGGGCCTTCCAGCGAACCGCCCGAAAAATTGACGCTGTTGCCGGTCGCGTCTCCGGAAAAAGCTATGCCGCCGACCAGGCCGTCCGGCGAATTGATGGTTCCGCCGGCCACGTTGACGAGGTTGTCCGCGGCCAGACCTTCAAGGGTGAAGCCGCCGGCCAGGCCGCCGGTCAGGGCGGCGGCGCCGGAAATGTCGATTTTATTGCCGACGGCGTCGCCGCCGAAGGTCAGTCCGCCGGCTATGTCGCCGTAGACGACGCCTCCGCTGATTTCAAGGAGGTTATTCTCGGCCTCCCCGCTGATGGTGAGGGCGCCGTTGACGCCCAGGGGCATCCCGATGTTCGGGTCGAAAGCCGCGTCCGCGCCCCCGCCGTAGACGGCGCCCCCGCTGACGGCCAGGGTGTTGTTTCTGACCGCCCCGTTCAAACTGATGGCCCCGGTCAGAAGGGCGTCCTCATAGGCGCGGTTCCCGATGAGGCCGCCGGAAAAATCGACCCTGTTGCCGGTCGCCTCGCCGTCTTCGGCGAATCCGGCGCCCACGAAGACGAAACTTGAGCCGGTTCCTTCGCCCTTGACATGGCCGCCGCTTATCTCAATTTTATTGTCCCTGACCAGGCCGTTGGAGCTGCTGCCCGCGGTCACGCCTTCGGCGATGATGAGGCCGTCGGTCATCGTGACCAGGTTGTCGTAGGCCTCGCCTTCCCAGGTATGGCCGGCCCCCAGGCCGGCGGCCGCGGCCGTGGCCCCGGTCATATGAATGGCGTTGCCGTAGCTGTCGCCCGCGAGGGTGATGCCGCCCATCACGCCCCACTCGGCGACGGCCCCGTCCAGGACGGTTACGGCATGACCATGCGAGTCGCCGTCAAGGGCCACGCCGCCGATGGCCGCGAAGCCCGATGAGGCGCTGACGGCGACCGTGTTGTCGGCGACCTCCCCCGGCTCCAGGCGAATGCCGCCGTAGATGAAATACGGGCCTGAACCGGAAAGGCCGGTCACGGTGACGGCGTTGCCGGAGAAGCTGGCCGGAAAGATGGAATCAGGGGCGCCGGGCCTGTATTGGCCGCCCGTCTCCGCCACCCACAGCTCCCCGCCGGGATTGACGGCCAGGGGCCAGGAGCCGGGGCCGCTGTAATTGATCTCCTCGGCCAGGGTCAGCGCCGGTAGGGCCAGGCCCAATAGGGGCGGAACCAGGAGCCGGGCCAGGAAGCCCGGCCGGCCCGCCGCCCGCGTCGCTCCGTTTTCTCTTGAAACTGATTTTTTCATCTTTTACCTCTTTTGGAGTTGTATTGAAACTCAAGCTGAAGCTGGAAGCAACTCTCAGTTTAATGCGATTGAGACTAAAAATCAATAAAATTTTGACCAGCGTTTTTCTACTTTGAGGCTGATTTGCCGCGTGGGGGAAGGATGAACGGATTAGCGGGAGGGCCGGGGTTGACGGGGATGAGCGGGTTCGCGGGAGGGCCGGGGTTGGCGTGGGGGGAAGCGGCGCTTACGGGCCGCAGCCGCCCGCCCGGCGCCTTTGGCGGCCCGTCACTGTATGTTCAAAGTTCTTTTGGCGATGTCCATTTCGTCCGGGTCGCCGGTGTATTTGCCCGCGTCGTCCGACAGTTTGATCGCTTTCTGCCATTTCTTTTTTTCGGTCAATTTGGCCGCCGTCAGCTTCATGACGATATTCATCGGCTTTACGCCTGTAATATCGCTGGTCAGGAAAGTGCCGATGCCGTAATTGTCTTTAATTTTGCCTTCGCAATACCGATGGATCTCCACGGCTTCCTCCACGGTTAAGCCGTTGCTGAAAGTCAGCGCTTTCGTTTGCGGGTTTATGTTCAGCTCTTTGTATTTGGCTATAATTTTATCTATGGCGTCGAAATTGTTGCCGCTGTCCACCCGCAGCCCGTCAAATAGTTTGGCGTGCCTTTTACTGAAATTTTCCTGAAAAGCATTCCAGCCGTAGGTGTCGTAAAGGAATGTGCCCAGATCCGAATCAAAAGTCTCCTGCCAGTATTCCATGGCCAGAAAGTTGGCTTCCTTATAGCCGAAGATGGCCCCGCAGAAGCTGATGAGTTGATGGCTTATGGTGCCGATGGGAATAAGGTCGAATTTCATGGCGAAAAACAGGTTGGAAGTCCCGACGAAGCCCCCTTTCGGCTCCACGGGGCTTTGGTTCGATTCCACCAGGCTCCGAATGATCATTTCGTGATGGTCGAAGGAAAATCTGCGGCGGGTTCCGAATTCGGCGAACGAGACCCCGCTTTCGACCAGGCGAAGGCCCTTTCCCAGCGATTTTTCATACTCGCGTTCAGGCTCATAGTGCGCCATGTCGCCGTCTACCAGGTGTTTCAGTTCCGAAACTATGGCCAGAATGGGGATTTCCCAAAATATGGCCTTCCACAATAAGCCTTCCACCGTGATGCTCAAATGCCCGTCCTGATCCTGCTCTATGTCGACTTCTCCGGCGTCGAACCGATAACCTTTCAGAAAGGTGTAAAACCAGGTGGGAAAATAATAACACCGGCGATGCATGTAGTCGATTTCTTCGTCGGAAATGACGATAGACTCCATCGACTTGACTTGTTTTTTGACCTTTTCGGCAAAGCCCGGCGGATAGACCGTGTCGTTTCGGTCGACGAAAGCGTAGCGCCCGTAAGCGCGCGGGAATTGTTTCAGATACACGTAACAGACGCTGAACGTATATACGTCGTTGTCGGTCAGATGGTTGATGATTTGTCGTTCCATGGTCTTTCCTTGCCCGCCTTGACGGCCCGTCGTCCGGCCACGCGGCGCCGGTTCTGGGCCAGGCGCCTGATTACGCGCTGTAATTTTAATTTTTTCAATGCTTGTCGACCTGTATTTAGCCTTAATTTCAAACAAATGTCAAGCGCTGGCCGCGCGGCCCAGCCGTTCTCAATGTAGGCGAATATTTTTAAAAAGAGGTTGCCCCAGGAGGGGGGGCGACGGAGCGAAGCGACTGGTTGAAGCGCCTAAAAGGCCCTTCGCTGAGCAAATTTTGTCTCATCGCTCATTTGTTCCGTTCGTTAGGCTTTGCCATTTCAGGGGTTGACAGCCAGCAGTTAACGGAGCGAAGCGACTGGTTGGGCGCCTAAAAGGCCCCTCGTTGAGCAAAAATCACTTTTTTTGCCCTGCGGGTGTAGATATTTTTAGGATGTAAAATAGTAAATAATGGCAGGTCGAATAGTAAAAGCAACAGATCGTAATAACAGAGCCTCAATTGCTGTAAATATATAAATTTAAACGACAAAATAGACGCATATTGAAAAAATTTTTGACGCCGGGTCAATAACAGATGACGAGTATCTTTCCGCACCATAAAATAAAGCGCCTGCTGTATGTCGCGGCCAGAGGCTTGGAACGCCAGGCATTCCTCCCCCCGGCCGGAAGATGGTGCGTTGGGTGACGTTAACGCTTACGATAAATTTCATTTATGGCTGATAATCAGAACTCAGTCAAAAAAATGCACATCATTGCCCTGGATAGTTTTTTTCTCGGAGCGAGCGATCGCTTTGCTGCCAACAACGACAGAGCAGTAAACCTTGTATCCTTCAGGGATACCCAGTTTTTTCCGGAATGCTTCCGCATGTTGGCCCTCAAAAATGAACAACGTAAAGTTGATCCAGCAGGCTCCGAGGCCAAGTGATTCCGCGGCAATCAGCATGTTCTGGTTAGCCGCCGCGCAGTCCGCTTCAACCATTGATTTATTGCCGTCGCCAGCTACGATAATAAGAATAGGCGCGTGATAGAAGGCGTTATAGTCCGCGTTATGCCCCTGTTGGTGAAGGTACTCGTCATCAAGGGTCTTGGCGACATCTTTGACGGCGCTGTTCAATTCATCCAGGAGTTGCTTATTCCGGACAACGGCAAAAAAACGAGATTGACGGCCCCTGGCGCTGGGAGCGGCGCGCCCGGCTTCAACAATAGCGCGGACAGCGGCCTCATCGGGGCTGTCGGGTAAAAACTTTTTGCAACTTCTACGTTGCGCAATTACGCGTAAGGTTTCATTCATAACTTCTCTCTCTGGTTTTGGGTTAATTGTTTTCTCTTTCAGCCGAGCCGCATGGATAACTCCAGGCTTTTGGCCATAGACAGGGACATATAGCCGTTGACAATAGTCAGTTTTGCTTTTCATCAGACGCTCCATACTCTTCGTCGGGGGCGACGATTTCGGCCGGGAGAGCGTTCGCGGCCTTGACCTCTTGTTCAAACAGTGAATCCAAGAGCGGGGCCAGCGGGGCGGAGCTTAACTTGAGCGCATCATTACGTTACGCTATAATACGATTAATTGTTCATATTTTGCTATTCGCATTGCCACGACAGTATGAGGGAAATATGCCCAAGCCCCGAACTCCTCAAATTTCTTCGCGAAAACAGCCCAAGCAGACCCGATCGGCGAATCTGGTGGCCACAATCTTGACCGCTGCTGTTCAGGTTTTGGAAAAGGAGGGCGCGGCCCGTTTTACAACGGCGCGGGTGGCGGAGAGGGCCGGAGTGAGCATTGGTTCGCTGTATCAGTATTTTCCCAACAAAGCGGCCATCCTCTTTCAACTCCAGAGCGATGAATGGCGGCAGACAACTGAAATGCTGCAAAATTTGCTTGAGGACGCGCAGAAGCCGCCGTTTGAGAGACTGCGCTCTTTGGTTCATTCTTTCATTAGGTCGGAATGCGAAGAAGCCAAAATGCGGGTGGCGCTCCATGATGCCGCGCCGTTATATCGTGACGCGCCTGAGGCGCGAGAAGGAAGAGCGGCGGGGGAAGAGACTGTTCGGGCCTTCATCCGGGAAGTGCTGGTTGATATTTCAGACGAAACGTGCATTGTGGCTGGCGATCTTATTATCGCCACGCTCGCCTTGGTAGGCAAATATTTTTCAGGACGCCCGCGAACGTCGGCGGAAATTGAAGTTTATGCCGAGGCCCTGGCCGATATGTTCTGCGCCTATTTGAGAGAGATTGGGCATTTAAGCTGTAAGTCAGTGGTGGGCCCTGATCACGGGGATAAACACGAAGATGCCTTTTAATATTGGGAAGCCTTGCCTGCAAACGGAGTAGAGTTTTTTTTGCGCCCTCTTGTTGCCGGCAGATTGGCCAATCCGAGTTATGACTTCCCAGGGTGGCGTCGTTTTTGAATTTGGAGGGCAGCTTACCGCGAGTGAACGGCCTCGTTAATCAGGCCACGTAGCGCGCGATAAACAGCTTCGTCAGTTGGTATGATTTTTCCAAAAGAGGATGCCTTATCAACCCAACCTTCTGCGTCAGTTCCGATACCGAGGCCAAAGCCGTGGCCGACATTGGGAACTATAGTTATGACGGCATCCACTCCGGCGGCCCGCAATTTTTTGACCCGGCTTTCCATTTCCTGATTACTAATTAAGATAAGCCCTGTTTTAGAAGGTGGAAGGGCAAGGGCTCAGTTCTTAATGCGACATAGGCCAACCTTGTGAGCATAGTGGCAAGGTCGAAACGGCGGTTGAAGC
>JAISRV010000265.1 GCA_031273445.1 Candidatus Adiutrix sp.
AGCGCCCCCGGGGCCTGGAAATCGCCGCCCTGCGCCGGCGCCTTTCGATGAGCGTGGCCGAGTTCGCCGCCGCCCTGGGTTCTTCCCCGGTCACGGTAGCCCGCTGGGAAAAGCTCAAAGTCCCGGAGTTGCGGCGGAAGTCCAGGGAAAAATTGAACGCTTTGGCGCAGGGATAGGGGCTGAGGCGGCCGCGTCGCGGCCAGTGAGGCAGATTAGCTGTGGCCCAAAAGGCGCAAGGTCAAGATCCGGGCGCTTTTTCTTGTTTAATTTTAATGTGATTACAAGTAATTGTAAAAAGAAACCGTCGAAGATGAGTTCAACGAACATTGTTCTTGACAAACAGTGTTCGTTGAGCTATTCTGCGTTTAAAGCGCGGCTTTCATGCTCAGTTGGAGGCGACATGGTTAATGGCAAAGAAGCGAAAAGCCGCCGGGAGCGGCCGGCCAAAGCGCCGCTCAGCCGCGAGGCCATTGTGGATCAGGCCTTGGAAATATTGACCCGTTACGGGCTGGCGGGCTTGAGTCTTCGGAAAATAGCCGCGGCGCTGGATACCGGGGCGGCCTCGCTTTATGTTTATGTAGCCAATCTTGAGGAACTTAAAAGCCTGATTCTTGACCGGGCCATTGGGGACGTGAAAATTCCGCCAAAGATCAAAGGCCGCTGGCGGGTCAGGCTTAAAGCCGTGGCCTGGTCTTATATGAAGGTTCTCATCGCCAGACCGGGCCTGGGGCAGTTGGCCATCCAGAGCATCCCCGTCGGCCCCAACACTCTGCGGCTGATGGAGGCCATCGCCGAGATGCTCTTGGAAGGCAATCTTGATCAACTCGCCGCCGCCTGGGCCCTTGACGCCATCTTGGTTCACGCCTCAGCCATTGCAGCCGAACAAGACGCCCGGCGGGGGCAGAGCCGGCCCTTGGAGTGGATGAAGCCGGCCCTTGAAGACCTCAATCCCAAAGAGCATCCCAATATTGCCCAACTGGGCGATGCTCTCCTGGCCGGCGACGGCGAGGCTCGTGCCCAATGGGGCTTGGAGTTTATGATTAACGGGATATTGTCAACTCCGATAGAAGCAACCAAGCTATAAGAAAATTTAGTTAACAACCATCTGTGATCATTAAGATTTGCGGGAAGGCCCTGCCTTGCCGCCGGGGATTTCTTCGCCCTTTTTCAGGTGAAAATGGAGAAAGCATGTTTAAGAAATTAATATCTCAGTTGTCTTTAGTAATAATTGCCTGGGGCCTGCCGGCCGGTTCAGCCTTGGGCCAGTTGGTTCAGAAAGATGTGCTGACGGTTCAGACCGCCCAGCCTTCAGTCGAAGACTGGCCCATCAGCATACCGGCCGGCGGCTGGGTGGCGGCTTGGGAGGAAGCCGTGATCGCTTCTGAAATCGGCGATCTTAAAATCGTGGAATTGAAGGCGAAAGTGGGCGACAAGGTTCGCCGGGGGCAGGTCTTGGCCCGGCTGGAGCAAGACCTGATCAGGGCCGAAATACGGGAAAGCGAGGCTGCTGTACAGGCGGCTTTGGCGGATTACAGCCTGGCCAAAACCAAAGGCGATCGGGCCAGAAAGCTGCTCCCCGCCGGGGCCGCCACTCGCCAACAATATGAAGAAGACATTTATGTCGAACAGTCCGCAGCGGCCAGACTGGCCATGGCCGAGGCCGCTCTGGAGCGATTGAAGCTGCGCCTGGGAAAAACAAATATTGCGGCGGTTGATGACGGCTATATTTCCATGAAAAAAGCATCCTTGGGTCAGGTGGCGCCCATTGGCGGCGAGCTGTTCCGGCTGGTCAGGCAAAATCGGGCCGAGTGGTTGGCCGAAATAGCCGTCAGCCGAGCCGGCCAAGTCGAGCCTGGTCAGCGAGCGATAATTAAATGCCCCGGAGGCGCGGCGGAAGAAGGTCAGGTGCTTTTTGTGGAGCCGCTTGTGAAAAAGGAAAGCGCCAGAGCCGTAATTCATGTGGCCTTGCAAGAAGGCTCAGCTCTCAAAATCGGCAGCTATGCCGGCGGCGGCATTATGGTCGGCCGTTCTCCGGCTCTGGCCGTGCCGGAAACGGCCGTGACGGCGCGGGACGGTTTCAGCTATGTGTTTGTGGTCAGGCCCGATAGCCGGGCGTCCAGAATCAAGGTTGAAAGCGGGCGTCGGCATGAGGGGCGGGTTGAAGTTTCGGGGCTGGAAAAAAATGCGTTGGTTGTGGTCGACGGGGGCGCTTTTTTAGCCGATGGCGACCAGGTGCTGGTCCTAAATGATGAGGAGCCGTTATGAGTCCGTCCACTTGGGCCATCAAAAATCCCGTGCCGGTCATCTTGTTTTTTATGCTGGCGAGCGTCCTGGGGCTGATCAGTTTCAAACGCTTGCCGGTGCAAAAATTCCCGGATATGGACCTGCCCCTCATCATGATTTCGGCCACTCTGGAAGGGGCGGTCCCCTCGCAGCTGGAAACGGAAATCGCCCGCAAGATGGAAGACGGCCTGGCTTCGCTTAGTCGCCTGGATCACATCATCACCTTGATCAGCGGCGATTCGGTCAACATAAGCGTGATCTTTGAAATCGAAAAGAATCCTGATGCGGCTCTCAATGAAGTCCGCAACGCCATCGACAGCCTCAGAAAAGATCTGCCGGCCGACATGAGCCCGCCCATTATATTCAAAGGCGATGTGCAGGACGATATTTTATTGACCTATGCGGCCACTTCCGATCTTTTGGATGAAGCGGAACTGTCGTGGTTTGTCGATGACCGGGTGACCAAGGCCATACTTTCGGCCGAGGGCGTGGGGGAAGTAAAACGCATCGGCGGGGTTGACCGTGAAATTCAGGTCGACCTGGATATCGACCTGATGAATGCTTTGGGGTTGACGGCGGTCGATGTCTCCGGGGCTTTAAAAGCGGCGGCTGAAACCCGGTCCGGCGGCCAGGGCGAA
>JAISRV010000279.1 GCA_031273445.1 Candidatus Adiutrix sp.
CACCGTCGACACGGAAACCGCCGAACAGGCTTGGACGATCACCAATCTCTTAGCCGAGCGGCACGGTCTTACGCTCTATGACGCCGCCTACCTTGAATTGGCCCAGCGTCTTAATCTGCCGCTGGCGACGCTGGACGCCGATCTACGGACGGCGGCCAAGGCCCTTGGCCTGCCGCTTCTTGGAAGCCTGACCGATTAGTGAATATAAAGGCAAAAGGCTTAACCTGGCCCGGGCCGGGCCGACATAAATATCTTGCCTTCAGCGAATTCGGTCGCTATAATATTTTCGTGTATCGAAGATTACAATAGAAATATTCGAAGGTTCGTTCCAGCCGCTTTGAGGGGCGGAATCGGCCGCACGCTCCGCCAAGCAAATCCTTGCCGCCAAAACAATCACGAACCCGGTTAATATTTCCCGACCATGCGAGCCGATGACCTCCGGCGGGGCCTCCCGCCAGGCCGGAGGTTTAAAAAGCGGTCAGCCCGAGAGGGCTGGGAGCGCAGCGACCGGCCGCAAGGCGCCCAAGCGAAACGGAAAGGTCAGCCCGAGAGGGCTGACGGAGCGAAGCGACCGGCGGCAAAGCCGACCAGGCCTCCGGGCAGGCGAAAATCGCATTTTTCGCCTGGCGCCGACCAGGCGGCGTCCAAGGCTCCCCCCCCCGTCCTTTAAAGGAGCTCTTTCGTCATGTCCATTCGGGTGAGAGTGCTTTTGATCATTGTCGCCATTGTGGCCTTCATCAGCGCGACCACGCTGGGGGTGAGCATTTTTTTCATTCGCCGCGGTTTGGAGCAAACGGTCGAAAGCGACATCACCGTGATGAGCGAGATCGCCGACAAGCTCGTCTCCGGCGCCATCAACCTGCTGAAGGCCAGGGCGGCCACCTCGGCGCAGCATCTGCTCAACGCCCCCGAGAGCGAGTGGCCGCGTATTTTCCAGGAACAGATTGAAACCGACGAACAGTTCATGGCCATGACGGTTTTCGACTCCGAGGGCATCGTGGATTCCTACGGCCGGGCCCCGACGCCGGTCGAACTGATGAAGTGGGAATATATACGGAAAGCCTTCGCCGGGGAAATGGTCATTTCCACGACCAGAAAGGACCCCAGCGGGGAGGTCGTCTTCCACGTCTGCGTGCCCATGGAGGGCCGCGTTCTGTCGGTGACCATTCCGGGCCTGTATTTCCGCGATCTTTTGGCGCCTTATAAAATATGGAACACGGGCACGGTCTTCATCCTGGACAAGGACGGCGCCATCATCGCCCATGAGCGCACCTCCCTGGTGACCGAACGCCACAACTTCATCGAAACGGCGCGGACGAACCCGGGCGACCACTCGGCGGCCGAGTTTTCCCGCCTCATGACGCGGGGCAGAAAAGGCGTGGGCCGGTATTCCTTTTTCGGCGTTGAGCGCATCGCCGTCTTCGCCCCCATCACCGGCTCGGCCGCGGGCTGGACGCTGGGCGTGTCCGCGCCCCTGGCGGAGAGCCCGGCCGCGCATGTCGACAAGGCCCTGATGCTGGCGGCGCTGGCTTTTCTGGGGATGGGGAGCCTGGCCGCTTTTTTCGCCTCGGGCGTCATCGCCAAACCCTTTCAGACCATCAAAGAGCAGAACGCCTACCTGGCCCAACTCAACGAAACCGCCAAAAACGCCTCGGAGGCCAAAAGCCGTTTCCTGGCCAATATGAGCCATGAAATGCGCACGCCGCTCAACGCGGTCATCGGCTTTTCCGAACTGATGCTGCACGGGCGCGCCGCGCCGGAGGAAAGCGGCGCCCATCTGGGCAGAATCCATACGGCCGGCCTGACCCTGCTCGGCCTGGTCAACGACATTTTGGACATTTCAAAAATCGAGGCGGGAAAATTCGAGCTTGTTTTGGTGGACTACGACCTGGCCAGCCTCATCAACGACACGGTGGCCATGAACATCATGCGCATCGGCGGCAAGCCCGTCGAGTTCCGCCTGAACGTCGAAGAAAGCCTGCCCAGCCGGATGATCGGCGACGAAGTGCGGCTGAAGCAGATTTGCAGCAACCTGCTCAGCAACGCCTTCAAATATACGCGGTCCGGGGAGGTGGAGATGAGCGTGTCCGGCGAAAGAGAGGCCGACGGCCTGTGGCTGACCGTCAGCGTCAGGGATACGGGCATCGGCATCCGCCCCGAGGATATGCCCAGGCTGTTTTCCAACTACAGTCAGCTGGACGCCAAAAGCAACCGCCGGATCGAGGGCGCCGGGCTGGGGCTGGCCATCGCCGGGCGGCTGGCCGAGATGATGGGCGGCAAAATCAGCGTGGAGAGCGAATACGGCCGGGGCTCCCTCTTTACGGCGCGCGTCCGGCAGCAAGCGGCCTCGGAGAGGCCCCTGGGCGCCGCTGTGGCGGAAAATTTGCGGAATTTCAACTATGGCGGGACGACGGCGCCGCATAAGGCCCAGATTGAGGTTCAGCCCCTGCCCTACGCCAGAGTGCTGGTGGTGGACGATGTCGCGACCAATCTGGAGGTCGCCCGGGGCATGCTGAAACCTTACGGCCTGCGGGTGGATTGCGTGACCGGCGGCCGGCAGGCGGTGGACCTGGTCCGGAAGGGGGCGCCGCGCTACGACGCGATTTTCATGGACCACATGATGCCGGGCCTGGACGGGATCGAGGCCGCGCGGCTCATCAGGGAGGAAGTCGGCACGGACTACGCCAGGCATGTGCCCATCATCGCCCTGACGGCCAACGCCATTGTGGGCAACGAACGGATATTCCTGCGGCATGGCTTTCAGGCTTTCATTTCCAAGCCCATTGACGCGGCCCAGCTGGACCTGGCGCTGAACCAGTGGGTGCGCGACGACGGCAAGGGGGCGGAGGCCGCCCGGGGCGGGCCGGCAACGGCCGCGCCGGAGGAAACGGCCGCGCCCGAAGCGCTGATCATGGAGACGGCCTGGCGGATTGACGGCCTTGATCTGGCGGAAGGCCTGGAACGCTTCGGGGGCGACGGGGAGGCGCTTTTGCGGACCCTGCGCTCTTATGCCGCCAATACGCCCGCGCTGCTTGACCAGGTGCGCGAGCCGGCCGAGGCGGACCTGTCGGCCTACGGCATCGTCATTCACGGCCTTAAGAGCAGCAGTTACGGCATTTGCGCGCGGCGGCTGGGCAAAAGCGCGGAGGAGCTGGAGCGCGCGGCCCAATCCGGCGACTTTAATTTCATCAGGGCCAACAACGGCGCCTTTGTGGCCGCCGCGGAAGAACTGATCGCCGGCCTGGCCGCGAGACTGGAAAACCTGGACGCGGAAAACCAAAAGCCGGGCCGGGCCGCGCCGGACGCCGACGTGCTGGACAGGCTGCGGGAAGCCTGCGCGAATTACGACATGGACGGGGTGGACAGGGCCATGGTCGAGTTGGAACGCTACGCCTACGAAGACCGGGCCGATTTGGCCGCCTGGCTGAGGGAACGCGTCGACGTGATGGATTTTAAGGAAATTTTGGCCCGCTTGTCGGAATAAGCCAAAATGAAAAAGTCGGCCCGGGAGGGCCGACGGAGCGCAGCGACTGGTTGTAAAACCGACCAGGCGACAGGCCAGGCAAAAATCGCATTTTTTGCCTGGCTATGACCAGCCCCGACCAGGCTCCAAGCCAAAGAATGAAAAGGCCGGAAAAATGGGAAACAGACGTCAAAAGATCATGCTGGTCGACGACAATATGGCCAATCTGACCATAGGCAAAAACATGCTGAAAGACGCCTACGAGGTCTACGCCGTGCCCTCGGCGGCGAAACTTTTCGAAATACTGGAACATGTGACGCCGGACCTGATCCTCCTGGACGTCATGATGCCGGAAATGGACGGCTATGAGGCCATCAGACGCCTGAAGGCCGACCGGCGCCGGGCCGACATCCCGGTGATCTTCCTGACCTCGAAAATAGACGAACGCAGCGAACTGGAGGGCTTGAGCCTCGGCGCCATAGACTATGTGGCCAAACCCTTTTCCGCGCCGCTCTTGCTGAAGCGGATCGAGAACCAGCTTTTGATCGTCTCCCAGAGGCTGGAACTGAAAAATTACAATGACAACCTGCAGGCCATGGTGCATAGAAAAACCGAGCAGATCATTGAGCTGCAGAACGCGGTCCTGTCCACAGTGGCGGAGATGGTGGAATTCAGGGACAACCTGACCGGCGGGCATGTCACCCGCACGCAGATGTATCTGGAACTCCTGGTGAACACGCTGCTTGCGGAGAAAATCTATGAAGAAGAGGTTTCCTCCTGGGACCTGGATTTTTTGATTCCTTCGGCGCAGCTTCACGATGTGGGCAAGATCGCCATCAGCGACGCGATTCTGAATAAACCCGGCAAACTGGATCCCGGGGAATTTGAGGAAATGAAAAAGCATGTGACGATCGGCGTGGAGGCGATCGACAGAATAGCGAAAAAGACGCGCGGACATTCTTTTCTGCTCCACGCGCGCGTAATCGCCGGCGCCCATCACGAAAAATGGGATGGTTCCGGCTACCCGGCGGGTCTGCGCGAAAAGGAAATTCCCCTGGAAGGGCGGCTGATGGCCATTGCCGACGTGTATGACGCCCTGATTTCCAAGCGGCCCTATAAACAGCCCATCTCCGCCAAAGAAGCGGAAAAGATCATAGAGGCCGGGCGGGGCGCCCATTTCGACCCCCTGTTGATTGACGGGTTCCGCCTGGTGGCCGAGCATTTCGCGGTCCTCGCGGAGCAATATTGCTGAGGGGGAGAGGGGCGAGGGCGGTTGCTCTGTCAGCCCGCCCTTCTGGTCGGCGGGCGGGGCTGACTGCCCCGGCCGGTCATTGCGGGGCGGAGCCCCGTACATCCCGACGCGCTTCGGCCAAAAGCGCGGTTTTGGCCGAAGCTTTTATCGCGCGAATCCCGATAGGCCATTGAAGCCCGTCATTATATAAAAGGCCATTATTGCGACTCCAAACACGACGCCGATTATTCGATAAATAACAGCTCTGTTGCGACGCTGACGTATTAGAGATTTAACCGCGCCTACAGGGTATGAAGCGGTCCGGCTCATAAAAGCGAGTACGATAAGCAATAATAATAATGAAAAGAGAAACAAGAGAATGCCGGTTCCAATGTTTTTGTTTATAATATTTACAATCAAGGCATATAGAGATGAACACATTATGGCAATGGCGCAACATATCACAAATATATCATAACTTTTACTGAAACCTTCATCTATTACGTTTTCCCTGTGTTTATCCGCTCTTCGTTTATAATCATCAGCTATGCGTTTTTTTTCCCGCTCTTCATATCCTGGCTGTCTGTAAATAGTTTCATGCCCGCAAGCGCAACGTATAATCTTTTGCCCGGCGCCCGCTTCGGACAGCGGCATGTAAATTTTTTCACTAATCGGACGACCACACTTTGGACAAACCGCCATAATGCTTACTCCTTTCTCAGCGCATGAGTATATCTAATATTTTAATTTTATATTACTTATTAATTTATACATTTCTTTGCTGTTGCTGAAAGGATTATGCCCTTCATTGCCTATGCTTTTACTATAAGGCGCCTTTACTGCAGCTAAAAATACCGGAGGATAACGCATATCCATTCCATCAAAAAATACCTGACGGGATGTAGTTTACTGTAAATGGACGAAAAAGAGAAGAGTGTTATGTGGTTTTGGCCGGCGCTTTGTTTCGCGTGAAGGCGGCGGCGCTCAGGCCAAACAGGGATGTTTGGCCCGCGGCGGCCTTGCTTTGGGTTATGGCCTAGACAGCCTCGGCCGGTCTGGCTGCCCAGCGACCAAAAAATTTGTCTTCCGTAGGGGCGACGAGGGCGGTTGCCCTGTCAGCCCGCCCTCTTATGGCTCCTTGCCGGTCTTCAATTAATCCGATATGATATCAGCAAGAGGTGAGGATATGAGAGAGAACGACGAAGCGAAAACCGCCTTGAAGAACCGGCCAATCCCGCCAGAGGCCGATTGCGGTCCGCCTGTTCCCCCGGCCACGCCCTGCACTCCGGAAGAGCATGACGTCTGGTTCAGGGTCAAGGTCCAGGAAGCATTGGACGACGTTGACGAAAAGACCTATAGCCATGAAGAAGTAATGGCCGCCGCTCAGGTCATTATTGATGACAAACGCTTGGAAAAAGAACTTCGTGAACGCGCCAAATCTTAAATGGCGCGCCCGCGCCAGGAATGAATTTGAAGCCCTGCTCGCTTATATAGCCGATGACGATCCGGATGCCGCCCAGGAGTTGCGCAATTAGGTCATGGTTAAAGTGGGGCTGTTGCCCCATCGTCCCCGCCTGTATCGTATCGGCAGGCTTCTCGATACCCGCGAAATGGTTGTGAGAAGAAATTATATCGTCGTCTATGCGGAGACGCCCGAAACAGTGACGGTGCTTAGGATTCTCCATGCCGCAATGAAACGGCCGTGATCAAGCAGGCCTTAGCTGGGGGATTATATCGTGAATAAATTGAAATTTTCGGCTTTGTTCGAGAGGCTCCGCATCCGATCAAGAGGGCGGCCAAACAGGGATGTTTGGCCTGCGGCGGTGTTGCTTTGGGTTATGGCCTAGACCTCCTCGGTCTGTCTGGCTGGTCTGTCTGGCCGGTCTGTCTGCCCCGGCGATCATTGCGGGGCTCCGCCCCGGACCCCGCCAGGGGAGGGCCTGCGCGGCCCTGCCCTGGACCCACCCGCGCCAGGGGCTCTGCCC
>JAISRV010000332.1 GCA_031273445.1 Candidatus Adiutrix sp.
CCCCGGCGATTATCTGACCCCGGCCAGGCAGCGGGCTGTGGCCCTGGGGGCCGGTCTTGATGAAGACGAATTTCGCGCCATGATGGAAGAGGCCGCCCGCCTGGCCGATATTTTTAAAAGGCGGCTGGCCGGATGACCGGGCGCGTCGTTAAAGCCTCCATTCTGATTCTCTGGGCGGGCCTGATGGTCTGGCAGGCCTTGGAGGTGCGCGCCCGCCCGGCGCCGGAAAAAATAGAGGCCGCCTTTCTGGCTGACTACGCGGATTATTTCGCCATATCTTCGGCCGGCAAAAAGATCGGCTGGAGCTATAAAACGCTGCGCCGGCTGCCCGACGGCTCTTACCAGGCCGGCGATTCCGCCACCCTGGCCGTGGCGGTCATGGGCCGCGAGATGACCGTCAGTTCCAACCTGGTCCTCAATCTGGACCGGGCGCTCAACCTAAGCGACTTTCAATATGTGCTTCAGGCCGGCGCGGTCAGGGCGGTGGAACGGGGCGTCTCCGGCGACGGGAAGCTGACGCTGACCGTCAGCCTGGGCGAGCACGAAAAATTCCTGTCCGAACTGGTTGAACAATATAAAGATATTTTGGGCGACTATTACGCCGCCCGCCTGGACTTCAGCCGCCCGGTGGAGCTGTCGGCGCCCAAAGGGCCGCTTTTGGCGGCGGCGGCGGCCTCATACATAAATTACAGCGGGCTGGCGGAGGGCCGGAACTACCTGATGCCGATCCTGGACCCTTTCGGCCGCGCGATAGTGCCGCTGAACGTGCGGGTTGAAGAGATGGTCATGGAATACGACCAGGACGCCGGCCGCCGGGCGCCCGTCTATAAATTGCGTCTGGCTTATGCGGGCAACGTGAGCCATATGTGGGTCGACCGCTACGGGCGCACCGTGCGCGAGGA
This sequence comes from Candidatus Adiutrix sp., assembly GCA_031273445.1. Classification (GTDB taxonomy): domain Bacteria; phylum Desulfobacterota; class Desulfarculia; order Adiutricales; family Adiutricaceae; genus Adiutrix. The sequence goes on from JAISRV010000332.1 coordinate 903, forward strand.
AAGCGCCTGGATGGCGATGACGCGGGTCGACGACCAGAACGAGGCCATGGCCGGCCTTGAGCCCCTGACGCCGCCGCCGGCTTTGATGAGGATGCTAGAGGGCGAAAACAGGGCCGTGATCGAAAAGTATCTGGAAATGTTCAAGGGGCCGTCCGAAGCGGCTTCAGGCGGCTGATTTGTTTCATCGCTCATTTGTTCCGTTCGTTACGCCCAGCCGTTTCAGGGGCTGACTGCCAGCAGTTCTCAGGTGTAGGCGAACATTTTTATAAAGCCAGTCGCCCCCGGAGAGGGGCGACGGAGGACGCGACCGGTTGAGAAGGCTGGAAGGCCCCCGGCCGGGCAAAAATCGCATTTTTTGCCCGGCGACGACCCAGCCGGCCAAGCCGAACAAGGACCAATTTTAAATGATAGACATACGCAACCTCAGCAAACATTACCGCCGCCACAAGGCCGTCGACGACATCAGCCTGACGGTCGCGGCCGGGGAAATATTCGGTTTTCTCGGCCCGAACGGCGCGGGTAAAACCACGACCATACGCATGGTGGCCGGGGCTCTGGCGCCCACCAGCGGGAAGATTGTTTTGGGCGGCCTTGATCTGGCCAAGACGCCGCGTTCGGCCAAAAGCCTGGTCGGCTATATCCCCGACCGCCCCTTTCTGTATGAAAAGCTGTCGGGCTGGGAATTCATGTCCTTTCTGGCCGATCTTTATCATGTGGACGGCCGCGCGCTGGAAGCCCGCGGGCGCAAATTTCTGGAACTGTTCGAGCTGTTCGAGTGGCGCGACGAACTGATCGAGAATTATTCCCACGGCATGAAGCAGCGGCTCATCATGGCCGGCGCTCTTCTGCCCAAGCCCCGCATACTGGTGGTCGACGAGCCGATCGTCGGGCTGGACCCGCGCGGCGCCCGGCTGGTGCTGGACGTTTTCCGCCATATGGCCAAAAATGAAGGCGCCGCCATCTTGATTTCCACTCATACCATGAGCCTGGCCTCGCGTCTCTGCGACCGCATCGGCATAATCCACAAAGGGCGGCTGGCGGCGGTGGGCACGGAAGCAGAGCTCCAGGCCCAAAGCGGCGAAGACGGCGCCCTTGAAGACATTTTTCTCAAACTCACCGACGGCGCCGCGCTGCAAACTTTTACGGAAATTTTCCAATGACGGACGTTCTGACCATTCTCAAGCCCAAGCTTATCGGGCTGGCCAACATCGTCAGGAAGCCGGGCCGCGGCGGGCGGGCGCGTTTTATGTTCGTGGCCTTTTTCACCCTGGTCGTGTGGTTCCTCATTTTTCTCTTTTCCGTGCGGGTCTTGAAGAACCTCAAAGCCGGCGAGATGCTGGGCGAGATTCTGTGCCGCAAGTTCATGGGCCTGATCTGGATCGCCGGGGCGGCGCTTCTGATGTTTTCTTCGCTTATCACCGCCCTGTCGAGTTTTTACCTCTCCAAGGACCTTGACCTCCTGATGGCCGCCCCGGTCAGCCGCGAGAGCATTTTCTGGGCCCGCTCGCTCCAAAGCCTGGTCACGGCCGCCTGGATGCCGGCCGCTTTTATGCTGCCGCTTTTCCTGGCCTACGGCTTCGTTTTCAAGGCCTCACTCGCCTACTACGCGACGCTGCCGCTGGCGGGCCTGCCTGTATTGGCCGCGGCCGGCTTTCTGAGCCAGGCCATCGTCATGTTTCTGGTCAATATGCTGCCGGCCCGCCGCACCCGCGACGTCATGAGTCTTCTGGCCATCGTCGTCTTTTGCATTCTGTATATGGCTTTCCGGCTCATGCGGCCGGAGGACCTGGTCAACCCGCGGAGCTTCATGAGCACCGCCGCCTATCTGGCTTCGCTTGAGGCCCCGTCTTCCGCTTTTCTGCCCACCACCTGGGCGGTGGAGTTTCTGTGGCCCTTTCTCGTCAAAAGCGGCGCTTCCGCCGCCGGCTGGTTTCCCCTGGCGCTTCTGTGGAGCACGGCCGCCGGGCTGGGCGTTCTGACCTCCATTGCCGCCGCCTGGCTGTATTGGCCCGGCTACAACAAAAGCGTCGAAGGCGCCGGCCGGCAGAAAACGGTCGGCGGGCTTTTGAATATGCTCACCTCCGCCCTGGGCGCGCTGATGAAGCCGGAACGCCGGGCGCTGGTGGTCAAAGACCTGAAGATTTTTTTTCGCGACCATACCCAGTGGTCGCAGCTGCTTCTTCTGGCCGCCCTTTTGATCATCTATATTTATAACTTTTCCGTGCTCAACCTGGGGCGTTTTCCCCTGCACATCTTCTTTCTGGAAAACGCCTTCGCCTTTCTGAACCTCGGGCTGGCCGCCCTGGTCGCGGCTACGCTGGCTTTGCGTTTCGCTTTCCCCTCCATTTCCGGCGAAGGCTTTTCCTATTGGATAATCAAATCCGCCCCCCTGTCTTTGAAAGATTTCATGTGGATAAAATACTGGCTCTGGATGCCGCCGATCTGGCTTACGACCATGCTGCTGGTCGCCGCCGGCAACGGCTATCTTAAAGTCGGCCCGGTCATGAACATCGCTTCGCTGTTGATCACGGGGCTTTCGGCGCCGGGGCTGTGCGCTCTGGCCATCGGTCTGGGGGCCATGTTTCCCCGTTTTGAGGCGGAAAATCTGGCCCAGGTTCCGACGGGCTACGGCGGCCTGGTGTACATGGTCGCCTCAAGTCTGGTCATAGTCGCCGTCATCGGCCTGTCGGTCTGGCCGCTGGCGACTTTTCTGAACATTGAAAGGGGCGTGGGGCGCTGGACCCCGGCCAGCGGCGGCTTAAGCGTCGTTCTGCTGCTGGCCGTGCTGGCCATCATCTGCCTGTTGATCCGACTGCCCATGCGGCAGGGCCATAACGCGCTGACGACCGACGACGAAGAAGAACCGGCGGAAAAGAGAAAGAAGCGGCCGTCGGCATGATTGAGAGCGGGAAAATGACGGAGGACGAGGTCCCGCGGCTTGAAAGCGCGCCGCCGGCCGGGGCCGACGAGGCCGGGGCCGATGCGGCCGGGGCCGATGCGGCTATGGCCGGCGATGAGCCGGAGGAGCCTGTTTTTTTCATGAAATGGCCCCGCCTGGCGGCCAGGTTTCTCATGCTTTCCGCGAAATTCGTCCGCACCCGCATCGTCGGCTACCCTGATTTGAAAAAAACAGGGCCGGTGATTTTCGCCCACTGGCATTCGGAAGACCTGTCGATGCTGCCTCATTTCGGCCATTCCAGGGCCTGTATTCTCATCAGCCCGTCGCGGGACGGGGCGGCTTTAAGCCAGGCGGCCTCGGTCATGGGCTATGGCGTCTGCCGCGGCTCCTCTTCGCGCGGCGGCCTGGGGGCCCTATTGGTCTTAAAGCGGAATCTGGAGGGCGGCGCCAGCGTCATCTTCGCCGCCGACGGGCCGCGCGGCCCGCGTATGGTCGCCAAGCCCGGGCCGATTTTTCTGGCCGCCAAAACGGGCTGCCCCATTTACCCGGTCGGGACGGCCGGCAGCCTGGAATACGTTTTCAAAAAATCATGGAACAGGACGCGTTTTCAATTGCCGGGCTCGAAACTGGCCGTCGTCTTCGGCCCGCCCCTGTTTTTTTCCGCCGAAGCCTCCCGCTGGCCGGTCATGGAACAAAGCCGCCTTTTGGGCGCGGCTATAGCCGACGCCGCGCGTGAGGCTGAATTGGCGCTGGAGAAATGGCGGGCCGAATGAGCGGGGCGCCTGGCGGCAGGCCCCGGCGTTGCGTCCGTTGGAAGGAGTTGAAGCATTTGGCTGCTAATAATATTATCACCCTCTACCACGGCACGACACACGACTTTACTGAGATAGACGTAAGTCGAGGGAAGCCGTTCAAAGATTTTGGACAGGGGTTTTACGCGACACAAAGCCGCGAGAGCGCAGTCAATATGGCGCTCCGTAACCGAAACATTGAACTTCGCCGGCTGAAGCGGCGCGGAATAAGCCGTGAGGTTACGCCGTGGCTCTTTACGTTTGAATTGGATGAGAGCAAACTTGAAGCTCTTAACGTGAAACGCTTCGATGGCGCAGACAAAGAATGGGTGAGGTTTATCGTTCTCAACCGCACAAACGAAATGCCGCAACACGAATACGATGTCGTAATCGGCGCGACGGCGAACGATGTCGCGTCGCGTACGGCACAGCTGTATATGGCAGGCGAATACGGAGATGTAGACAGCGATGAAGCAGTCGAGTTTTTTCTGCGCCGTATGCAACCGGAACGCCTGCCCCGTCAATTTTTTTTCAGAACGCGACGCGCCGCAAATTTGCTTGTCTCTAAAGGGAGGCGCGTGGTAAAATGATTGAAGAGAAAAGGAGCATCGAACTTTGCCAGGACATCCTGGCCACACGCGTGGCGCAGATGATGGCGGAGCGGGATAATGTCACGCCGACGGAAGCGATACGCAAGCTGATGGCTACGGAGACTTACGGTTTGCTGCTAGACCCGGAATCATATCTGCACTTAGAGAGCGCGGAATATATTTTAGATATGTACGACGCGGAGCGGCGCGGCGATTGGGAGCGCTGGACGGAGGCGTAGTATGCTTAATAAGGAAACCTATTTGCAAATACAAATCTCTAATCTCTATATCCGCAGGCATGGCATAACGCCGCGGGAGTTCCTCAAGCTTGACGATGAATGTGACGTGCTGGGCTTTCTGCGTGACGGTTATGAACCGTTTCACCTCACCGGGGAAGAGGGCGTATTGCGTGAAGTTGAAGATTACATCGCTCTCGAACCGTCAGGAAATTAGCCTTTCCCGCCCATTCCTATGCTCCAGTTGCGTCCCGGTCAAATAGAGCGGCGCACGCATGTTTGTCTCAAAAAAAGCTTTCACGGCGCGACGGAGCCCCTCGCGGCTGTTTCTTTTGGAAAGTTGATCATGGAAAATAAGTCGAGCATGGAGGCGGCGCCGATTGAAGGGCCCAGGCTGATCGAGACGAAAACCTTCGCCGACGGCCGGGGCTATTTCAGGGAAACATATCGCCAAGATGAGCTGAACCGCCTTTTGGGGCGCCGGGTCGATTTCGTTCAGGACAATGATTCCTTTTCCGCCTCGGTCGGCGTTTTGCGGGGGCTGCATTTTCAGCGGCCCCCCCATGCCCAGGCCAAACTGGTCAAGGTGGTCAGCGGCGCTATTTTTGACGTGATCGTCGATTTGCGGCGCTCTTCGGCTACATATGGCCATTGGCAGGGCCTCCGTCTGGAGGCCGGGAGCGGGCGGCAGCTTTTCGTGCCCGTGGGCTTCGCCCACGGCTTCTGCGCCCTGACTGAAAACGTCCACGTCTCTTACAAGGTTTCCGATTATTACGATCCGGCCGGCGAGGGCGGGCTGGTCTGGAACGACGCCGCCCTGGCCATCGACTGGCCGCTGGCCGGCGCCCCCATAATTTCCGAAAAAGATTCCCGGCTGCCTTCGCTGGCTGAACTGGGCCGCGTTTTTGAATAAGGCCGGCCGGCTATTTTCACATACGCGACGGATTCAGGAAAGCGCCTTAATCATGCTTTTCTCAAGAAAAGACGCGGCAAATTAGGCGACGGCTATTTCAATTTCTCCAATAATGCGGCAGGGCTTATAGCGGTAACCGGTGATGTGCCGCCTTGGAATTTGTCATCGCGCGTCACGATGTAGTCAACCCCGGCTTTTCTCGCACACTCCGCCGCGAGCGCGTCCTCGAAATCTTCAATGGGAATTTTCAACGCACCCAAGCAGTCGCCGTGCGTGATGTCCACAACGCCGTAAGTATTGAGCAGAAATTCTATTGCGGTATGCGCCGATTTGACGCCTCTTGCCTTGCTGTATAGATAGAAAATATCGGTTGCGGCGTTGGCGGTAAACAGGATGTCGATTTCCCCGTCCTGACCGCGCTTTAGGATTTCTTCGGCTTCCATGTCAAAGGGGCGCCGTTCCTGTAAGGCATCCATAATGACGTTCGTATCAAGCAGAACTTTCACTTCGACAACCTTTCCATCCTAACATCTTCAAGGTCGATGTCGCCCGGAAGCGTCCCGAACAACTGCTCGACGGAAGTGACTTCTCCCGGCATACGCTTCATGTACCAGGGCTCCTTGTCGAAGCGGATGATTTTGGCGACGGGCTTGCCATACTTGGTGACGACCACATCTTCCGTGGCCGCCAAGTCAACGTAACGCCCGACATTCACTTTCAGGTCTGTCAATGCTATTTGCATAGTCTGAAACTCCTTTCTTTCGCTTTGGCCTTAACACTATCATATAGCTGCTATTTTGTCAATAAAATAGCTGCTATTCAATCGACGGTTTTGGCCGAAAGGCATTAAACCGACATGAAGCGTCCTCTTTATTCTTCCAGCCTGACCCGGAACTGTCGCCAGTCCGCAGCGAATATGGTTGCGGACAGCGCCCCTGTATTGTAATATTGAACCGGGCTTTCTGTCCTTATTGAGAAAGGGGCGGCATGAAAATACTGATCACCGGCGGCGCCGGCTTTATCGGCTCCACGCTTTGCCGGCATTATCTGAATGAGACCGAAAATCAGGTTTTGAATCTGGACGCGCTGACCTACGCCGCCGACAGGGCCGGGCTGGCGGAGCTGGAGGCTTCGCCCCGCTATGATTTCGTGGAGGCGGACATACGCGAGGCCGACCGGCTGGCGGCCGTCTTCAGCGAGGGCCGGCCCGACGGCGTCATCCATCTGGCGGCCGAATCGCATGTCGACCGCTCCATCGACGGCCCGGCCGAATTCATTTCCGCCAACATCGTCGGCACTTTTAATCTGCTGCAGGCCGCGCGCCGCTATTATGAAGGGTTGGACGAGACCCGCCGCCGCTGTTTCCGCTTTCTTCACGTTTCCACCGACGAGGTCTACGGCTCGCTGGGCGACGACGGTTTTTTCACTGAGGAAACGGCCTATGCCCCGAATTCGCCGTATTCCGCCTCCAAAGCCGCCTCTGACCATCTGGCCCGGGCCTGGAACCGCACTTTCGGGCTGCCGGTGATCATTTCCAACTGTTCCAACAATTACGGCCCCCGCCAATTTCCGGAAAAACTCATACCTTTGATGATCATCAACGCTTTGGAAGGCCGGCCGCTGCCTGTTTACGGCGACGGCGCCAACGTGCGCGACTGGCTCTATGTCGAAGATCACGCCCGGGCTCTGGCTTTGATCTTCGCGCGGGGTCGGCCAGGCGCCCGATACAATATCGGCGGGCATAACGAAATAAAGAACATAGAGGTAGTCAGGACCGTCTGCGCTCTCCTCGACGAGCTGCGGCCGGCCGCGGCCGGGAAGTATTCGGACCTGATGACCTTCGTCGCGGACAGGCCCGGCCATGACCGCCGTTACGCCATCGACGCCGGCAAGTTGGAGCGCGAGCTGGGCTGGCGGCCGCGCGAGACTTTCGAGAGCGGTTTGCGGCGCACTGTGGAATGGTATCTGGACCATGAGGACTGGCGGCGCGCCCAGAGCCAGGCCGCCGCCGAGCGGCTGGGCCTGGGCGCGCCGCTTGCCTTTTGAGGCGACGGTCAGCCCCGACAAGGCTCCAAGCCAAAATGAAAAGCCCGCGGCGCTTGCCTTTTGAGTCGACTGATGCTAGGCTGAAGCCTCGTGAGCAGCAGTATCTCAATACAAAATACGCCTATTTGGCGTGGCAGCACGCCATGAACACAAAGCCGCGCGAGCCGCGGCCATCGACAAGGAGATCGCCATGAAAAAACTTTTCGCCGCGGCGCTGATGCTGGTTCTGGTTATTCCGGCGGCTTCAGCTTTCGCCCAGAAGAAAACCATCACCATCGCCGCCGACGCCACTTGGCCGCCTATGGAATTTTTGAACCAGGACAAGGAACTGGTCGGCTTTTCCGTTGACTACATGAAGGCCGCGGCCGAAGCCGCCGGCTATGAGGCGAAAATAATCAACGCCGCCTGGGACGGCATTTTCGCCGGCCTGGTCAACAAGCAGTACGACGCCATCTGTTCTTCGGTCACCATAACCGAAGAACGCAAAAAGACCATGGATTTTTCCACGCCGTATTTCACGGTGCGCCAAGCCGTCATAGTGCCCAAGGATTCGCCGGTAAAAAGCATTGAAGACCTCAAAGGCAAACGGGCCGGCAGCCAGATCAGCACCACCGGCACCTTTGCCGTCAACAAGATCGCCGGCGTCGAGTCGGTGACTTTTGACGAAGTGGGGCTGGCCGTGGAAGACCTCTATATCGGCCGCCTCGACGCGGTGGTCTGCGATGACGCGGTCGCCTCCAATTTTATTTTGGACAACGATAAATATAAGGAAAAGCTTAAGATCGCCGCCATACTCAACACTCCCGAGGCCGAAGAGCACTATGGCGTGGCCGTGCTCAAAGGCGACGCCGAGACCCTGGCCCTGATCAACAAGGGCATTGAGGCCGTTAAAGCCAGCGGCCTGGATGAGGAGCTCATCAAAAAGTGGATTCTTGCCGAATGACTTTCAGGCGGGCAATAAATATTTACGAACCGCTCGGGCATTAAGAATGACTCTGCCGTATAAAAAAAGAAAAATCGATCAGGCGCTCGCCAGACAGCGGCAGAGCGGCTCGGAGGCCTCCATAACCATTGAGATCGGCGACGGGGCGGCCATTCCCAGAACCGACGACCCCGGCCTGTATTCGGCCTGGAAATTCGTCATGATCGCGACCCCGGCTCTGCTTCTTTTCCTGACGACTTACGACTATCTGGCCTCAGCCCTGCTTCTGGTCTGGCCGGAGGCGGGCTGGGGCCGTGAGGTCATTGAAAAATGGGCGATTGCGGAAAACAACACCTTCCGCAGGTTTTTCGTTTTTATGCCCGACGGTTTTTTAGTCACTTTTCAGGTGACTGTTTACGGCATCTGCGTGGCCCTTGCGCTCGGCGTCCTGACCGGCCTGGGGCGCATATCCAAAATAAAGGCCCTGAACCTGACCGCCTCAATCTACGTGGAGGTCGTGCGCGGCATACCCCTTTTCGTGCAACTGTTTTACATTTATTACGCCGTGGCCCGTTTTGTGCCGGTGCCGCCCATGACGGCCGCCATTTCCGCGCTGGGCTTCTGCTACGGCGCCTATATGGGCGAAGTGGTGCGCGGCGGCATTGAGGCCATTGACCGGGGGCAGCGGGAGGCGGCCATGTCGCTTGGCTTTACGCCTTTTCAGACGATGTATCACGTCATCCTGCCCCAGGCCATGCGCACTATTCTGCCGCCCATCGGCAATGAATTCATCGCCCTTCTGAAAGATTCGTCCCTCATTTCAGTGGTGGCCGTGCCGGACATCATGCGCCGCGGCCGGGAGTTCGCCTCCACCGACTATTCGTATTTTGAAGTGTTCACCGTGGTGGCTTTGATCTATCTGTTCGTCACCCTTCTTCTTTCCAAGGCCGTCTCCCTTCTGGAAATAAAGCTGAGCCGATATGAACGACGTTAACGGGCCGATAATCGTCCTTTCGGACGTTTATAAATACTTCGGCGCTTTTGCGGCGCTGACCAAAATTTCGCTTGCGGTCGACCGGGGAGAAAAAGTGGTTCTGGTGGGGCCTTCCGGCAGCGGAAAAAGCACCCTGCTGCGCGCCGTCAACCGGCTGGAAACCATCGACCACGGCACGATAACCGTCAAAGGGCGGAACATATACGACCCCAAGGTCAACCTCAATCACCTGCGTACGACCATGGGGATGGTTTTTCAGGGCTTTAACCTCTTTCGGCACAAGACCGCCCTGGAAAACGTGACCATGGCGCCGCGCAAGGTGTTGAAGATGCCGGCGCGGGAGGCTGAAAAACGCGGCCTTGACCTTCTCCACAAGGTCGGCATCGCCGACAAGGCCGGCAATTATCCCGGCCAGCTTTCCGGCGGCCAGCAGCAACGGGTGGCCATAGCCAGGGCCCTGGTCATGAACCCCGACATCATGCTTTTCGATGAGCCCACCTCGGCCCTGGATCCGGAAGTGACCCATGAGGTGCTGGACGTCATGGTCGCTCTGGCCGGCGAAGGCATGACCATGGTGGTGGTGACCCATGAAATGGGGTTTGCCCGGCAGGTGGCGGATCGGGTTATTTTCATGGATCAGGGGCAGATAATTGAAGAAGCCCCCCCGGCCATGTTTTTTGAAAACCCCTCTTCGGAGAGAACCAGAACTTTTCTGCGGCAGATTCTTCCGTTTTGAACGGTTCGCCGGCGTGGAAATTTTTGTCTCATCGCTCATTTGTTTTTTGTCTCATCGCTCATTTGTTCCGTTCGGTACGTCCCGCCATTTCAGAGGCCAGGCAAAAATCGCATTTTTTGCCCAGCGACGCCCCAGCCGATTAGTTATAGTTTTTAATAGCCAGTCGCCCCCGGAGAGGGGCGACGGAGCGAAGCGACTGGTTGACGTGGCTAAAAAAGGCCCCTGGCCAGGCAAAAATCGCATTTTTTGCCTGGCTACGGTTAGCCCCGACAAGGCTCCAAGCCAAAATGAGAAGACAGCTTAGTTATACTTTAAAAGAGAGCCAGCCGTGACGCTTTACAGGGGCAGAATTGCCTTAATCATCGCCTTGTCCGCCCTGGTTTACATCATCTGCCTTCTGCACCGCCTGTCCCCGCCGGTGGTGGCTTTAAGCATCAGAGACAGTCTGGGTCTGAGCGCGGACCAGATGAGCCTCGTCTTTGCGCCGACCCTGTTTGGCTATGGCCTCATTCAGCCCCTGGCCGGCTTCAGCGTCGATCGCTACGGCCCCAGGCGCTGCCTGATGGTTTCAACTTTTTTTATGGGGCTTTCCGCCGTCTGGTTTTCGCAGGCCGATTCCATGGTCTCCGCCTGCCTGGCCAGAGCCCTGACCGGCCTGGCTTCGGGGCTGTCGCTGCTGCCGGGTCTGCGGCTGGTTCTGAACTGGCTGGAAGCCCGTTATTTCGGGGTCGCCGCCTCTTCAATCATGGGCGCGTCCGCCCTGGCCAACTTCACCGTCGGCCGGCCTCTGGCCTGGCTCTCGCAGAGTTTCGGCTGGCGTTTCCCTTTTTTCTGGATCGGTCTCATCAGTCTGGCCGCCTGCGCGCTGGTTTTCCTTCTGGTCAGGGACAAGCCCCCGCAAACCGAAACAGCGGCGCCCGCCCCGGCGGGCAGGCGGCCGGCCTTCCTGGCGGTGGCCTTCAGCATCCTCAAGAACCCCATGTTCTGGCTGCTGAGCGGCCTTTATATCGGCACCGACCTCCTGTGTCTCATTTTCACCAGTCTCTGGGCCGGGCCATATCTGATTGAGGTTTATGGCCAGTCGGAACTGGCGGTCGGCAACATCCTGTCGGTCGCGGCCGCGGGTTTCCTGTTTGGCCCGACCCTTTTGGCCCTTTGGGGCGACCGCTGGGGCTCTTATCCCCGGGTGCTCCTGTGTCTGGCCTTCTTCAGCGCCGCCTTCTGGGCCTTTTTGATCTGGGGCCCCACCTCCATGCCGCTGTGGTCGCTCTATATTTTATGTTTTCTGGCCCCGATGGGCACCTGGGCCTCGCCTCTTTATATGTCCATCGCCAGGGACTATGCGCCCCCGGAAATTGCGAGTTCGGCCATGGGTTTCATCAACATGCCGCCGGTCATGGCCGGGGCGGCGCTGCAGCATCTGGTGGGGTCTTTGATACAAAAGGCGGAAGATTCGGGGGCGGCCTTAAGCCCCCACGCCCTCTACGCCCAGGCTTTCACCCCGGTTTTTATCATAGCTGTTTTAGCCGCGGCGCTGGCGGTCGTCCTGGTCGTCCTGACGAGCCGGAAAAACGCGGCCGCGGCCTGATATTCCGCGTCCGGCGCCTCAGTAATAAGAAGAAGAGGTTCGGCAGCTGTAGACCAGGCGGGCGTGTTTAATGTCGTTTCGGGCGGGCATGGCCACGATTTCAAAACGGCCCTGGGCGCCTACGGGAAGATAAGTCGGGGTCACATACGATGTGCCCTGGGCCGACGGGGTTCCCCGTTCATCATACAGGACGGCGGAGAGCATGACCGCCTGCTGCGGCTGGCCGGTGTTGTTGCGCACGGTTCCGGCGATTCTCATGTGGACGCCCTCGTTAAAATAAGTCCATGAAAAATCCATGACCATAATCTCCAGGCCGCCCGGAGCCATTTCGGAGACGTCGGAGTCGATCGGCGCGCGTTTTTCGCCCGCAATGGTTCTGGCGCAGCCGCAGGCAAAAAGGGCCAGAACCAGCAACAGGAAAATTTTAGATTTCATTTTTAGTCCTCCGGCGGATGGCCTGGTCAAGCCGCGGCGGAACCGTCAGGCGGTCGGCTTTTGCCCTGGGCCTGTATCCAGTCGCGGCTTTTTGTCGGCGCTCAGAGATTCAGACGGTCTTCTATCGCGCTCATGGCCGTTATGGCCAGGGCCACGAAGTCGGCCAGGGGCAGGCCTATTTGTTCGCAAAGGCGGATATGGTCGCGGTTTACGCTCCGGGCGAAGGCCTTGTCTTTCATTTTCTTGATGACGGAAGAGGCCTTGAGTTCGGAAATTTTTTTGTCCGGCCGCACCAACGCCGCGGCGACGATGAGGCCGGTCACGACTTCGCCGGCGGTCAGGGCCAGGTCCAGGTCGCTTTCCCGTTTCAGCCCCAACACCTCGGCATTGTGGCGCGATATGGCCATCAGCTCTTCCGGGCTGAAGCCGCCATCGCCCAGCCGCTGAACGGTTATGGGGCCGTGGTTTTGGGGTTCGTCCGCGGTCTCCATATAATCCAGATCATGCAACAGGCCGAGCAGAGCCCATCTTTCGGCTTCGTCGGCGGGCTTACCGAGCTTTAAGGCCAGCGCGCGCAAAACCGCCTCGGAGGCCAGAGAATGCCGCATAAGGTTCGCGGACGAACCCAGATGCCGCTCCACCAGAGCCAGCGCTTCATCACGATTCATTTTTTGTCTCATCGCTCATTTGTCCCGTTTTTTGTCTCATCGCTCATTTGTCCCGTTTGTTACGCCCCGCCATTTCAGGGGCTGACAGCCGGCAGTTTTCGGGCGCAGGCGAATTTTTGTCTCATCGCTCATTTGTCCCGTTCGTTACGTCTCGCCATTTCAGGGGCTGACAGCCGGCAGTTTTCGGGCGTAGGCGAATTTTTTAAAAAGCAAGTCGCCCCCGGAGAGGGGCGACGGAGCTAAGCGACTGGTTGAGGCGCCTAAAAGGCTCCTCGCCAGGCAAAAATCACATTTTTTGCCTGGCTACGGTCAGCCCCGCCAAGGCTCCAAGCCAAAATTAAAATGGCTGTCGCAGATAGAGGCGGGTTTCGCGTTTAAGGCGGACGACGGCGCGGCGCAGGGCTTTGCGGGTTTTTTTGTCGTCTTTGGGGGCGGCGGCCAATTTGTTTTTTAGAGCCAGTATTTCCGGTTTTATTTTCCGGGGGTTGAGCTTTTCCGCCTCCGGGCCGGGCGCCCGCCCCTCGGCTTTTTTGACCGCCTGGGTTATTTCAAAGCGGTTCATCAAGGCCACGCCGTTTATTTCCTTGGCTTTGTCCTTGAGCTCGTTGAAGGGAAGTTTCGACAGATTGACGGCTTTTTTTCCGGCCATTTGCGCCTCGCATAATATTTGAGATTGTTTGATGAAGCCTCTTTCGGACTTTTAGTTCCGCCAGAGGCGATAAATTTTTATTATAGACCAAGGCGAACTTGTTTGGCAATAATATTTGAATCGTCCTGTCGCCGCAAAATAGAAATGTCCGGTAAAGACGAAAAGAGAGGAGGTGAAAGTAAAAGGATAGGAGGAAGGGAATGATAGCGATGAGTGAGAAGGAAGAGCACCGTCTTGGCATAATGAGCAAAGTGGAAGGACAAGAGGATGAGTCAAAGGGATGGCGGGGGAGGTATTGTGGCTGTCAGAGAGGCAGGTGAGGCGTCGCCAGGCCTTCCCGTGAAACCAAAGGGGGCAAACGCAACCCTGCCCTACAAAACGGCTGCGTTTGCCTGTTATGTTATTACAAATCAATACTTGGATTTTGACGTGTCCATGATGATCAGCTTCGTGTCCGACAGGCAGTTCAATATCCACGGTCCCAGGATCCTGCCGTTCCCGGACTGTTTCGCGCCGCCGAAAGGCGCGAGATAGTCCCAGTAATTCGTATGTTCGTTGATCAGAACCGTGCCGTGCTGCAGATTGTCCGCGAAGAACCATGCGTTGTTCAACCCGGACGTGAAGGCGGCGGAGCTGAGCCCGTATATCGTGTTGTTTGCGATCTCGACGGCTTCCTCACGATCCTTGAACTTGATGAGCGGCGCGACAGGCCCGAAAGTCTCTTCGAAGTTCAAAATCGCGTCCGGCGACACGTCAGCCAGCACCGTGGGCTCGAAATACAGGTCCTTGTGGCCGCCGCCCAGAACGACCTTCGCGCCTTTCGACACGGCGTCGTCGATATGGCGAATGACTTTGTCAAGACCGGTTTTGTCATGCAGGGGCCCTACCGAGGTTTTGGGATCGAAGGGGTCGCCCACGACCAGCTTCGACGAAGCCTCTGTGAATTTCCGCAAAAACTCGTCATAAACAGCCTCGTGCGCCAGAAGCCTTTCGGCGCCGGAGCAGACTTGCCCCGCGTTATAATAGATGCCGACCAGGCTGGCTTCGACGGCGGCGTCGATGTTCGCGTCGTCCATGATGATCATCGGCCCATTCCCGCCGAGTTCAAGCACTCTTCTCTTCAGCCCGCTTTCCTTCGCCGCGATGAGCCCTACTTCCGTGCTGCCGGTGAACGTGACGCAGTCGACCAGTTCATGCCGAAAAAGCTGCGTGCCCACGCTGCCAGGGCCGAGCACGAAGTTCACGACGCCCTTAGGGAGGCCCGCCTCGTCGAAAATCCGTATGAAATCCTGGCCGGTGAACGGACAGAAAGAAGTAGGCTTGAACACGTTGGTGTTGCCCAGGACAATGGCGTAAGGCAGGTATTCGGCGATCAGCGCGATAGGGAAGTTCCAAGGCGTAACGGAGGCCACGACGCCCAAGGGCTCCTGTTTGACGACCAGTTTTTTCCCATTTGCCTTCTCGAACGTGCTGGGGGGCGCCGCCGTGCGGAACCTTTTGGCTTCTTCCACGGCGTCCGTCAGGTTCGGGAGGCCGAGCTCGTACACCTCCTCCTTCGACTCCGCGTGGATTTTCCCCATCTCCAGCGTCATGTTCCTGGCCATGTCCTCCGCGTATTTTTCAAAGCCAATCTTAGCGGCCTTTTCCAGAAAATCACATTTTTCGCGAAGAGAAACCTGCCGCCACTCCTTCTGCGCCGCTTTCGCGCTCCTTACCGCAAGATCCACCTGCTCCGGCGTGGCCGCGCGGAACGTGCCGATCACCGCGCCATCAATCGGGCTGACCACTTCTTTAAGCTCCCCTTTGCCGTCAAGCCATTCGCCGTTGATGTAGTTCTTCGCATAAAGCAATTCTTTTGCCATTGTTTTCACCTTTTTTGCCCCTCGAAGGCGAACCCGCCCTTGCCTTGCGGCGCGACGAACGCCTTCGTGACGATGAAGTAGATTATGCCTGCCGAAACAGTTGCCGGCAGCGTGGCGCTCAGGTATTCGAACATTCTGTGGTATTCATAAGTGACCGGATTGAGCATCGAAAGATAGACGGCTATCCCGCCTAAGAAGCCGACAATGGAAGCGGGGTTGAACCCGCCGTAGTAATAGTAGTCCGCCGTCTTTCCCTGGTCATAAAGCGCGCGCAGGTTGATCGTCTGTTTCCGCAGGACCATGTAATCCGAGATCATGATGCCGCACAACGGCCCCATCGACATGCCCAGCAGAGCGAAGAACACGCCCGAATTGTCCGAGAACCAACTGGGAAACCCGCCGCATATGACGGCAGTGGGGAGAAGGATGATGAGACAGGTCTTCATCCAGCCCAAATTCCTGACGGCCTTCAGTTGCTTGACGCCCAGCGCGCCGCTGTATGTCCCTACGATCGTGATCCCTATGCTTGCGATGATCAGGAACAGCAGCGCGACAATCGTGAACGCGATCGTCGCGGGCGTGAACCCAACCTGGCCTTCGGCCAAGGTCATAAGATAATCCGTCGGGTAGGGGCTGCCCGTGACCAGCGCCGTATAAAGTCCGATCAAGGCGACCAGTCCGGTCGCCAGGCCTAAACAAAACGTGGCGGGCCACATCGCGTGCCGGGGATTGCCTGTCATCCGCGTCAACCCGCCGATGTAGGCCCACCAGGAGGCGACTGAGCCCACGAGGATCTCAAATCCGAGCACATAGTTGATCTTCAGGTCAGGATACGGGGCCGATGGCTGCGCTTCCAGGATGCCCTTCAGCCCATACTGCCTGATCACAAAGAAGAATACCGCCAACGCGAGGATGACGATCAGCAAGGACAGGTATTTGGACGCGTTCTGTATGCCGGTCGCCCCGTTTTTCAGAAGCAGCCAGATGACGAAAATCCCGATTACAGAAGACACGCGGGCGATGGGGGCTATCATTTCATGGCTCGTGAGGCCTGCCATGTAAAGCCCGCTTCCGATCGCGCGCCCCAAAAGGGTCATGAGAACGGCGTTCCATCCCACGATGGAA
>JAISRV010000337.1 GCA_031273445.1 Candidatus Adiutrix sp.
GAGGTGGCCGGATCGTTTTTGACGTTGCTGCTCCAGGCCCCGGCGCCGCCGGTGGGGTCTTTGGGGTCCGGGGGCGCGCCCCAGCGAATGTCGTAGGTGCGGCTCGTGGATTCGTAGAGACCGGTGGCGGGGTTGATTGAGGGCTGCCCCGTGTAGTAGCCGTCGACAACGGCGTTTCTCATGACCGCGGTGGCGCTGGTGGGATAGGCCGGGTCTTCCGTCGTGGCCATTTTGGTTCTGGACAGGTCGAGGTTCTGGGCCTCGATGTCCTTGATCATGCCGCCGTGGCGCGCGGAGTCGTTGTCAGCGGCGAAGGTGATCTTGCCCTTCTGAATAAGGCCGGAGAAAGAGGCGGTGTCGGACAGCAGCAGGTTGTTGTTGGCGTCTTTCCGGGCGTCTTCCAGCGGATCGCTGGTGATGATGTAGTCCCAGACATTTTCCATATAGGGGTTTTTCTGGTAATAGATCATCATCTGATGTTCCGCGCCGAGCGAGTCGTAAATTATTATGGGCGCGGTGTAGGTGTAATTCTCCGGGTCGATCGGCGGATTTTCCTGGGCGTTCCAGACGCCGGCGAAGCCGGCGCCCTCCAGCTGCCACTGGGGCAGACGCGAGGTTATGGCGTCTTTGGTCGAATTGTAGACGCTGGAGTAGAGCGTGGCGTAGGCGTCGTTGCCGAGCCTTTCGGCCTCGGCGAGGCATTCCTGCTCCGCGATGATGGCCAGGGAGTTGAACTCCGACAAAGTCATTCTGCCCAAGGCGCGATCCGTCTGATCCAGCGTGGTCCCGTCGTTGAAGACCCGCATGTTGGGCGCGTTCGCATCGGTCAGCGCGACTCCGTAACGGTCGTTATAGGCCTTGACGAAAAAGCTCACGTAATCCGGCTTGGATACGGGAAAAATTATCGACGCGGAGCTGCCGGGAGGAATCGGGGTGGTCGTGGTGGCCGGATTATCGACGTCCGGGTCCCAGTAACCCAGGGAGGCGGCGGTTCTGGCGCTCTGGGCCAGGGGTTCGGCGACGCTGTGGGCATATTGATGGGCCAGCTCATATTCGTCATAAGTATAGGCCGGGCTGTCGCCGGCGTTGAGATTGACGACGATTTTGAGCTGCGAGGTCTCCACCGGCGGGGCGTTGAGGACGACGATCTTGATGTCGGTGGGCGCGCCTATGCGCACCGGGTCCTGCCCCGGCTTGGGGATGGACATCTGCCAGCCCTGGAGAATATTGCCGGAGGGGTCTTCCATCAGACCGTCTTTGGTCAGCGTGAAATTGCCCGCCCTGGTGTACATGACTTCATTGGTGACGGTGTTGCGGACGCTGAAGAAGCCTTCGCCGGCGATGGCCATGTCGGTGTCCTGGGCCGAACTCATAAAGGAGCCCTGGGTGAACATGGATTGAACGCTGGAGACCTTGACGCCGCAGCCGCGCTGGTTGACCCGGCCGCCGGAAAAATAGTTCTGACTTATCAGATCCTCGTAGTTGGTGCGGCCGGCCTTGAACCCGACCGTGTTGACGTTGGCGATATTGTTGCTGATGGTCTGCATGCCGGCGCCGAGCGCGGACAGACCGGTCACCGCCGCATACATTGCGCTGCTGATGGCCATGATTCCTCCTTATATTTTTATCGACCTGATTTCACGCCGATCTCGCCCCGCCGTAAAACCGCGCCGTCTGTCATATGCTGATATGCGTCAGACTTCTTCCGCCTCGCCGCCTTCGCTTTCGCCGTCCGGCTCTTCGCCGGAGAGCGAAGAGCCCTCCAGAATCTGAATGACCTGGCCGAGCGCCAGGCTGGCGTGACCCATGTGAATGATGGGCTGACCGCTGGCGTCGAAGGAAACGCTGGTGATTTTGCCGGAAACCTGCGGGTAGACGCCGTCGTCCAGCACTTCCCCGCTCAGGTTTGTGGCGGTGACCTGGAAGGTGTAGACCCCGTCGTCGACCAGCTGGCCTTTGGTGTTGCGGCCGTCCCATTCGATGGCGTGCTCGCCCGGCTCCCTTAGGCCCAGATCAAGCGTGCGCACCGACTCGCCCTTGGAATTGAGAATATAGACCTTGACGGAGCAGGCCTCGGTCGTGACCAGGCTGGCCTCCACATCGGTTTTGCCGTCGGTCACGCTCAACTGGTCGTTTTCCGCCAGAACGTTTTTGCCGATCAGGGTCAGGGTCTGAAACTGGTTCTGAGCCTGAATGTAGCTGGTCATAGTGGTGATGGCCCCGCTCATGTTGGTCAACTGCTCAAGCTGGGAAAACTGGGCCAGCTGGGCCGTCATCTCGGTGTTCTCCATGGGGTTGGTGGGGTCCTGGTTCTGCAGCTGGGTCAACAAAAGGAGCAGGAAGGAGTCTTTGCCCATCTGACGCTCAGAGCCGTCGGTCACCGGAACGGTTTCCTTGGTCCAGGCCGTCAGGGGCGTTTGATTCCCGGAAGGAGGATTGGAGGCGGAATAAATGGTCATGGTAGACTCCTTGCCGTCAGACTATCCGGTTTACGGCGCCGGCGCCGCGCTCGTCGTCATTGAGCTCTTCAGGCTTCGCCGGCGCGGCGCCCCACAGAGCCCGGAGATCCGCTGACTCGGTCCGGCCGCTTTCTTTGTCGTCAAAAGAAATGGTCAGGTCGCTTATTTCAATGCCGCCGGCCCAAAGCGCCTCTTTCAGGGCTTCCGCTTCCGCCGTCAGGGCTTCATAGGCTTCACGGTTTTCAGCCCGGATGTGGGCCGCCAACTGGTCGCCTTTGACCGTCAGTTCGATGTCCAGCCGTCCCATGGATTCCGGGTTAAGGTTCATGCGCAGCCGGTGGACGCCGCGCCGGCAGGAATAGATCATCTTCCGCCCGATCTGCCGGGCCAGGCTTTCCTGGCCGCCGTAGCCCTGCACGGTCTCCGCGGTCTCCATGGCCGCGGCCGGCGTTGTTTCGCTGTTCTGGGCCTGCAGCGCCTGGCGAAAATGTTCCCTGGCTTCCTGGTCAGCCTCGCGTCCGCCTTGCCGCCCGTCCGCCTGCCCGCCCAAACCGGCATTGTCGTTTTTCAGGCCGGCTATGCCGCCTTTGAGGGCCTGCAGAGCGGGCGACAGCTCCATGAAATCGTCGTCTATTTGACGATCGCCCAAAGCCTGCATTTTTATCATAATTTCGTCAAAGACCGGGGTTTTGACCAATTGCCGCTCCTGGACAGTTTGTTCCAAAAGAGCTTGAACCAGATTCAAATCGGCCGTGGTCGCCGTTTGAAGCGGCGTTTTTTCCATGCCTTCAATGAAGTTCAGGAAACCGTCCATGCTCAGACGGCCCTGGGAATGCGTCAGGAGAGTGGAAAGGGTGTTCATATCTCTCCGCCCGACGCCCATAGACTGAAGCATATTTTTGAGGTTGGCGGCGTCGGCGTCGCTGAGACAAGGGGCCAAAAGGCCGTCGTCGTAATTGCCGATTATTTCCCTTAAAGAAGCGGCGGTCACCGCGTCGCCCGCTTTAAAACCGTTCGTTATGGCGTCGACCATTTCCGGGGAGGCGCCGAGACTGCCGAAAAATTGACCCAGGGCGGGCAGCCCGTCTTCCGTCGCCGTCAGGCCCCCGCCGGAACCGGAAGTTTCGCCGGAGGCGACTTGCTGAAGCTGGCGGAAGACCTGATCCATAGTCATGCTCCCGCCGGCCAGTTCCGCCAGAATCTCGTTGATGCGGTCGTCGCTTACGCCGGCGGCGGACATGATCCGGCCCAGGGTCGGCAAGGCGCCTTTGTCCAGCTTTAAAACGGAGAGTTCGGCCCCGAGGCCGGACAATATCCCATTCAGCGCCTCCAGGGCGGAACGGCAGCCGCTGAGGTCGGCCCCGGCCTTCATGGAATTGACCGAAGAACCGGCCCGGCCCAGCGCCATCAGGCCCAGCCCGATCTGTTCTTTATACCCGGCCGGCATAGCCGCGCCGGTCAGATCCAGCGACTCTTTGACTTTGTCGGCCGCCAGCCAACCCTTTTTAAAAGAATAGGGATTGTCCCCGACTTCAGCCTGGGCGGAAAGATTGTATTTGCCTAAAAGGCGGGCCGCCGTCTGAGGCCCGAAAGAGCCGCCCCCGGCGACCTTCGCCAGCGCCCCGCCCGCCCCTTCAGCGTCCGCGCTCTGGCTCAGAGCCTGACTTAAGACCTGGCTGAAACCATCGCCGTCGTCTTTGAAGGCGGAACCGGACAGAGAACCGATGTTTCCGGCTTGGCCGGACAAACCCGATATGATATTCAGCATATCCACTGGCCTCTCCTTTTGGCGGCCCCATAGGGTCGCGCCAAAAGGAGATGCAACACATATGCCAATATCCATGAAATGTAAAATCAGAAGGTTAGCCGAAAAGAGGGTGGAAAAAAAGGCCGGCCCGGAAAGAAGAACGCCTAAGCCGCCCCGTCAAGGCGGGAAAAATAAGCCGCGTTGAGGCTTGTGGGCCAGGCGGCCCGCAGACGAAAAAAGCCTCTCCCGTCGCCGCTAAAAAGGCATAAATCAGCCGGCAAAGGCGGTTCGCCCTTCGCGTCGATCAAGATTTATCTTGATGTTTCTTGATAAAAGCGTATGGTGAAATCAGGAGGCGCGTATGCAAACAACGACCGGCCAACCCAAAAAGGTTAAATTTTCCGCCCAGGCCGACCCTGCCGTGCTGGAAGCCTTACGCCGTATGGCGGGAGAGGAAGGGCGGCAGCTTCAATCTCTCATTGATGAAGCCCTGCGCGACTATATTGAGCGCAAACAGGGCCTGACTCCACGAAAGCACGTTATGCAGGCTCTACAGGCCAGCATGATCCAGCATGACAGCCTGTACCGGGAGCTGGCCCGGTGAGGGATTACCTGACTTCGGCGGATGTTCTCGCCCTGCATCACGTTTTGATTGAACGCTATGGCGGGACGCTGGGCCTCCGGGACATGGGGGCGCTGGAAGCCGCTGTTTTCAGGCCCCAATGCGGCTATTACGCCGATATCAGGGAAGAGGCGGCAGCCTTGCTGGAAAGCCTGCTCATAAATCATCCTTTTGTGGACGGCAATAAACGGACGGCCTTGGCCGCCTGCGACGTTTTTTTGCGCATCAACGGACAAGCCCTGAACGCTGACGCCGCTAGCCTGTATCCCCGCATCATGGCCTGGATCGCCGAACCTGAAGACCGCTTCGCGCGTATACTCGCCGATTTGCGCGAAATCCTCGCGCCCTGACTTCTAGCGGCGGAGAGTCGCCCGATAAATGACCCGGCCGCGCTGCACGGCAATGCTTATCTCGGTTTTGAAACGCTCTTTAAGCATGGCCCGGGCGAAGTCGGCCCTGGTTTTCAACTCGGCCTTCCCCAGGCTCAGCAGAACATCGCCCTCAACCAGGCGCAGGAGGGCGGCGGGAGAACCCGGCGCCGGCGCCTCAAGAATGAAACGGCCCCGGCTCTCGCGGCCCTTGAGCCCGTAAAGGCGCCAGGCCAGCCCCTCGGCTTCGGCCTCGGTGACCGCCCTGGGGGTCAAAGAAGCGGCAAAGGCGCGCCCGTCGCGCGTTATTTCGGCCTCAACCGGCTGACCCGGAGCCAGGCTTCTTAAAATCATTTCATATTCGGCCACGGTGGAAGTCGAAGACCCGTCCAGCTTCATCAGAAGGTCGCCTTTTTTGAGCCCGGCCAGAGCGGCCGGGCCGCCCGGCAAAGCCGCAACCACCAGACAGCCGGTTTCGCCTTTTTTCGGCAGACCCGCTTCGGCCAATTCCAGCCCCAGGTCCAGGGCCGCGCCGCCCCCTTCGCCCCGCAAAAGACTGGCGGCTATACGCCTGACCTGGCCTGAAGGTATGGCAAAGCCCAAGCCCTCGCCTCGAGCCAGAATGGCGGTATTGATGCCCACCAGTTCGCCGTCGACGTTGATGAGCGGGCCGCCGGAATTGCCCGGATTAATGGAGGCGTCGGTCTGAATCAGATCTTTCAAAGCGCCTTCCGAGCCGGCCCCGGGCACGGTGCGCCCGACGGCGCTGACCACGCCGGTGGTCGCGGTGTGGGAAAGGCCGAAGGGGTTGCCGATGGCGATGACCGTTTCGCCGATCATCAGGCGGTCGCTGTCGCCCAGAACCAGTTCGGGCAGCGGACTTTTGCTTTTTACCCCCAAAACGGCCAGATCATAGGCCGGATCGGCCCCCAGAATTTCAGCCGGCAATTCGCGGCCGTCGCTTAAAGTCACGGTGATGCTGGAGGCGTTTCTGACGACATGCTCATTGGTGACCACCACGCCGCCCGCGCCGTCGATGATGACTCCCGAGCCCAGAGACAGACCCGGACGCGAGCGGCGCCAGGAATCGCCGAAAAAACGGTCGAAAAAATCATCGTGAAAGGAGCCGCCCCGCCCCAAAGAGCCGCGGCTGTTGACCTGGGCGTAGACGCTGACCACGGCCGGCCCGGCCTTTTCAATAGCCCGCACTATGGGCGTGCGCCGCCCCCCTGGGCCGGGGAGGCCGGGGTCAAGCGGCTCATATGCGGAGGAATAGCCGGCCGCCGAAACCAGAGGCGGGAGAACCACAGCCAGCCAAAGAACTAAAAAACAGCATTTTTTCACGGCATTTTCCTAACAGGAGGCTCGGTTTCCCGTTTAAAGAATCTCTCCCCGCAAGCGGGCGATGCGCTCCTCAATCGGGGGATGGGTGGCGAAAAGATTATTCATGGCGCGCGCGCGCAAGGGGTTGGTTATATACATATGGGCCGTGTCGGGCGTGGCGCGGCGCATCGTCTCAGAGCGGCCGGACAGCTTCTCCAGGGCCGAAGCCAAGCCGAAAGGCGTGCCGGCGATATCCGCGCCGCCGTCGTCGGCCAGATACTCCCGCGAGCGGGAGATGGCCGCCTGGATCAACAGAGCCGCCACTGGGGCCAGAACGGCCATCAGCAGGGCGGCCAAAGGGTTCAAGCCGGCTCGGCCGTCATCACGCCCGCCGCCGGAAAACAAAAGCCCGAACTTGGCCATGTTGGCCAGAAGCATGATCACCCCGCTCATAACCGCAGCCACGGAACCAATCAGAATATCACGATTTTTTATGTGAGTCAGTTCATGGGCCAAAACTCCGGCCAGTTCCTCGCGGTTCATGAGGGCTAAAAGGCCGGTGGTCACGGCCACCACGCCGTTGGCCGGGTTGCGGCCGGTGGCGAAGGCGTTGGGGGCCGGGTCGTCGACGATGGCCACGCGCGGCGTCGGCAGATCCGCCCTTTCAGCCAGATGCTCAACCAGTTGGTAAAGTTGCGGCGCGTCCGCCGGGCCGACCACCCTGGCCCCGCTGCGGGCCAGAACAATGTCTGCGGAAAACCACCAACTGCCTAAATTAATGACCATGGCCAGGACAAACGCGATTTTGAGGCCGCCGTAACCGCCGAGGGCCTGCCCGAAAAACATGATGACGATAGTCATCAGCGACAGGAGAACGACTGTTTTGACGCGATTGCGCAGTTGCTGCATATGCTCTCGAACCTCTGTCTTTCTTATGACTTGACTCTTAATCCGATTCGCAGGTCTCAAAAATAATTTTTGACGTATTTAAAATTTTCCGCCACTTGAGCCGCCCCGACGACGGCCGGGCCATGTCCCGGCAGAACGATCTCCACATTCTCAAGGCGGGCCAGTTTTTCAATGCTGGCGGCCAGTTCCATATGGTTGCCTCCGGCAAAATCGGTGCGACCCACCGAGCGGGCGAACACCACGTCGCCGGTGATCAGCACTCGGGCCTCAGGCCAGTGGAGGCATAGACTGCCGGGCGTATGGCCCGGCGCCAGATAGAGGCTGATCGTCTTGTCGCCCAAATCCAGCGGCCCCTCTTCGAGAGTGCGGCCGATGGAGCCTTTGGGTTCATCCAGCCCCATCCAGGCGAAAAAACTAAGGCCTTTGGCCCGCAGGAACAGCTCTTCCGTCAAGCTCATGGCCTGAGTCGCCCCATAGTCGAACTCCAATATTTCGCCGGCCTCCATATGATCCGGATGGCAATGGGTATGGATGACCATGGTTATGTCGGAAACCCGCAGACCGTCGGCTTCGATGCTCTGTTTGAGAGCCGGCCAAAGATGCTTGTGGCCTGGATCTATGAGCGCTTTTTCAGGGCCGTCTATCAGGATTGAATTACAGTTGTTTTCATTCATGGAGGTGAACGGGTAAAAATAAACCGAAGGCGCGACTTGCATGGGAACCTCTCGTGGTTGGCGAATAACTTTTATCGTATAAGATATAGAACCTTTTGAAGCCGCCGTCAAGGCTGCCCCCCCCGTTTTAAAAAAAGTCGCCCCCGGAGAGGGGCGACGGAGGACGCGACTGGTCGAGAAGGCCGATAAACTCGCTCGCCAGGCAAAAATCGCATTTTTTGCCTGGCTACGACCCAGACAGCCAAGCCGATCAGTTTCATTTTTAAAAAAAGGTCCTTGACATTTCCGTTAAAATGCCTAAATTAAAACAATGAAAAGTCCGGAGAAGCCGTTTGCGCCGGCTTTCTGATTTATGAGGAGAACAGACATGCCTATCTATGAGTATCAGTGCGCCCGGTGCGGCGAAACCACCGAGACCCTGCAGAAGTTTTCCGACCCGCCTCTGTCCAATTGCCCCGCCTGCGGCGGCAAACTGTCGAAGCTGATGAGCATGAACAGCTTTCAGCTAAAAGGAAGCGGCTGGTATGTAACTGATTACGCCGGCAAAAAAGATTCCGCAGCCAAGGCGCCGGCGGCCGGCGACGCCCCCGCCACTGCCGCCAAAGAAGCTGCCGCCCCCCCTGCCAAAGAAACCGCTCCGGCCAAAAAAACAGCCAAAAAGGCCAAAGCCGAATAAATTTTCGCGCCGACGCCGCTTTTAGGCGGCGAATACGCTTCCCGGCCAATTTTAAAAGCCGCCCGTCCAGAGGCCAATCTGGACGGGCTTTTTTTTCGGCTCGTTTAATCGCATACTCATCAATCAGAACGAAGCCGGGCGACCGCCCCGACGGCCGCGCCGGCCGGGGCAAAATCTGCCGCACGCAGTGGCGCCGTATTTGCTATATTAACCGGCAGCGAATCAGGCGGCCATTCCGGCCGCCGCTTACGAATCGGGCAGGTTCGAAAAACCGCATTGGGCGGCCTTTTTAAGACCGCCGCCTGGAGGATAAAATGAGCATCAGTCCCATCGACAATGAACGCGGCGTCTGGGGCGCCCTCTCCACGGCCCCCGCGACCGTCTTGGGCAAAAAAAACGCGGCCTCCGGCTTTGCCGACGCCCTGGAGCAGGCGGCGACTTCGTCTGCCGTCGGCTTCGGCGTCAGAGGCGAGACCGGCCAGGTCGCCGGCAGCATCGTGACCAGCTCTCCCGTCTCCGAAGAGCTTCTGCGTCAGTTGCAGTCTTCAATTCTGACCGGATTTAAAGCCGCTGATATTAATGGCGGCCTTGATAGCCGCCTGAACGGCAGCCTGTTCTTATAAACGCCGCCCGGCCGCAAATTTTATGATATAATAAGGAACCTATTTTAATGGCCGGCCGGAGGCGAGGCGCAGATGAAAACAGGCAGCGACAGGAACGGAAAAACGAGGCCGCCCGATTTTGACCCGGGCAACGGCCTGGTTTGGCCGCAACACGTTGCGGAAGAGGCCGGCGGCCGGAGGCCGCGGGGCCTCTGTTCCTGCGCCCGGCCCTTCAGGCCGCCAAGCCGACGCTTCGCCGCGTCGGCGCTCCTCGGCCTGACGGCGCTTCTCTTCCTGCCGTCGCCCCTGTGGGCCCAGACCGACCCTCCTGCGGTTCACGGCTTTGCCCTGGATGATGAGGCTGAAGATGAAAAATATCTGGACAACCTCTTTCAGGAGGCGGCCGAAAGCGCCGCGCCGGACGAGTCGGCCTACCGGCCGCCAGCCGCAGACGCCGGCGAACCCAGAGCTGCCGGGGCCATAACTCTCCCCGCAGCCGCCCCTCCTCGGCCGGCCGAAAGCGAAAGCAGCGGCGCCGGCCGCCTCGTCGCGCCCATTGAACGCGTCAGCGCCTTGCCTGACCCTCAATGGCGAAATGTCGATCCCGACAACTTGACGCCGCGTCCGGCGCCCGATGCCCCGCAACCGCAGTTTGACGCCGCGCAAGGGCGTTGGAAGCAATTGGAAGTGGGTCAGATTGATAGCCCCCTGCCGTCGGGGACGCCGGACCCGGCGGAAAACGCGCCGCCGGCCGGCAGCGCCTCCCCCCGGCCGGCCTACGCCCCGGAAAACCCGCCCGCAGCCGCCGCCCGGGCTTTGGAGCCTGCGGAACGGGAACACCTGCGGAACCTTTTTTCCGACATGTTGCCGCCTGAACCCTTAGGGACCCAGGCTAATTCAACGCCGGCCGCCCCGGCCGGAGCAAACTCCAGCCCCGCGGCTTCGCCGGCCGCAAGCTCGGCCGCCGCCAGACCGGCCTCAACTTTCGCGCCCACGAATGCCGAATCGACTTCCTCCGCGGCGGCCGGGTCAAACGCCGGCGCGCCCGAGCCGCGCGCGCCGGAAGACAACCCCGGCGGCTCGGCCATATTGAAAGCCGGCGGCCTTTTGTCCGTGGAAAAGCAATTCGGGGCGGCGGAAATACTGCCGCCGCTTGACCCGGCCAGCCTCCCGACGCCCAAAGCGGCCCCGAAGGCAAATCAGGGCCGACCAAAAACCGCCGCGGCCCGAACTTCCGCCCCCCAAAACGCCGTCGCCCCGGTCAAACGTTTCAACCTCTCTTTGATCAACGAAACCGGCAATGCCCGAGTAGCCGAAATTTATAGTTCGGTTTTAAGTCAGATAGGCTACACTGTTTCTTCCGTCAGCCATAACCCCCCAGGCGGCGGTCCAGCCGGACAAACCATTATTTCCTACCCCGCCGGCCAGAAGGCCAGAGCCCAGGACCTGGCCAGGCACCTGCCGGGCCGGAAGACTCTGACGGAGGCCCAAGGGACTGCGGAAATATCCGTACGCCTGAGGTAGACGGGTGCTGAAGAAGCTGCACCATGAAGCCACCGGGCAGGTCGCCCTCTACCAGAACGAAGACCGTTATGAAACCCTGCTGGCCGGGCTGTTCGGGGCGAGATTTCACGCTTATCGCCAAAGATGGCGAGCCGCCTCCCAACGGGGCGACCCCGGCGACTTTCCCTTAAGCCTGGATCTGGCCATTAATTCCGGTTGTCAGCTCCGCTGCCTGATGTGTCCCCTCCCTAGCCGCTCCCCCCGGGTGCGCCTGATGCCGGAGGCGCTTTATGAACGACTTATGGCCCAGGCCCGCGAACACCGTCTGCCGGCCTTGACCCTGGGGCTGGCCAGCGAACCGCTGCTCCACCCCCGGGCCATGCGGACGGTCCGTTTAGCCGCCCGGGCCGGGGTCATGGATATCCGACTGGGCACCAACGGCGCCGCCTTGAATGAACAAATCATAGATGAAGCCATAGACAGCCGTCTGACTCGTCTGGAAGTTTCCTTGGACGCAGCCCGGGCCTCGACTTATGCCCTCATTCGCGGCGGCGACTTCGACCGCCTGACCCGGGCCATTGACCTCTTTCTGGCCAAGCGTCTGGCGGCGGGCAGCCCGACGCCTCTATTGCGCCTGAGTTTCCTGATGCTCCCGGAAAATAAAAACGAGCTGCGGCCCTTTCTGGCCCGCTGGGCCGACCGGGCCGATTTGATTTCCATCCAAAGCCCGATCTGGTTTCCGGGTTCCGCAAGACCCCGCCCGCAAAAGCCCGGCCGCCCGCAGGCCTCGGCCTGCGCCCAGGCCTGGCAGCGGCTGGCCGTAAATCATGACGGACACGTCTGGCCCTGCTGCTCCTGGTATGGGGAAGAACTACTGACCCTGAACGCCGGCCGGCTGGACATCGCCGACATCTGGCGCTCCGCCGAAGTCAATGAACTGCGAGCCAACCTGGCCGGCCCGCCGGAGAAGACCCCCGGCCCCTGCCGCCTTTGCGAATTCTGACCTTATTAAACCGGCGGCCGCAAGCCCTTGCAATTAAAAAAATCGGCCTTATTTTACCCGACACGCCCAGAAACGACTCTGAACCATTTTTACAGGAAAGAGAGCGCAATTATGTTGAAACATATCGACAGCCGCGGGCTGGGCCGCTCCCGCCTCGGTTGGCTGGACAGCCACTTCCATTTTTCCTTCGCCGAATACTACAACCCCGAAAACGTAAAATTCGGCGTTCTGCGGGTCATAAACGACGATATCGTCCAACCCGGTTTCGGTTTCGAGATGCATCCACATAAAAATATGGAGATACTCTCCTATGTCGTAAACGGCGAATTGACCCATGCCGACAGCATGAACAACCGCCAGACCCTGACGCGCGGTCAGGTGCAATATATGAGCGCCGGAACCGGGGTCGTGCACAGTGAGCACAACCGGGGACGGGATGAACTGCGTTTTTTGCAGATCTGGATTTTCCCGGATCAGGACGGCCTCCAGCCCAATTACGGCGACTATCGCTTCAAATGGGAGGACAGGGCGAATAAATGGCTGCCTCTGGCCGCCGGCGCCGCCGATAAAAAATCCGCCGCGCCTATTCGCGTGCACGCCGACATCAACGCCTACGCGGCCACGGTCGAACCAGGGCATACTCTTGACTTCAAAGTCGAAAAAGATCGTCAGGCCTATCTGGTCCTGATTGAGGGTCGGGCCGACGTCAACGGCCTCGGCCTTTCAACGCGGGACGCACTGGAGATAACGGAAGAAGCGATCAGCCTCAAACCGGAAGAGCCGGCCCATGCGTTGCTGATAGAAATGGCCAAAGCATAAGTCCGCGGCTTTTTGGGTTTATAGATCAAGCTCGACTATTTCGTAGATGATCAGGTCCGGCAGCGGGACGGAAGAATCTGTGCCTTTCATGCCGGTAAAGAGGTCGTGCTTGAAAATGTGCCTGGTTTCGGCGAAGACGGAATGCAGAAACGGGGCCATGGCGCTGCTGAAGGAGTCGCGGAACAGCCAGACCCGCAGATCAGAGGCGGCATTGGGGTTGATGATGGTGAAGGGATGGTTGGAGAAAGGCATGGTGGTCATCTCCTCTGGAGCCGCCAGTCTTTCTCCGTTTTCATCAATGCGTTTTAGTTTGGAAACAGGCTGCAGCCAGATCACCTTAAAGTTGTCGCCCGCTTCCGGCTTCAGGTAAATGAAGTTCCCAAAGCCGATCAGGTTGCCCTTAAAGGGCGGTCCCGGAACCAGGGCGTAAGGCGGAAGGCGCAGCTGCTTTTCCGGCGGCGCCTGACGATTGTAATAGTCGATAAAACCTTCGACGGCCACGGAAGCGCCCAGAGCGTTCCAGTGGGTATCGGTTTTGTAATAGAGCAGGCCCCTGGCTTTGGCTTTCAGAAGCGCGGCCGTCGGGTCATAGACCGCAAGGCCGCCTTGGCGCAGCGTCTCCAGGAGAGATTCCGAATACCGCACCGGCGCCGGACGCACAAAATCAGGAAGATGCTCGCCATAGACCGAACTTTTAGCCGGCCCCAGAAAGAAAAATCTGGGCGTCGACTCATAACGCGCCAACCCTTCCCGAATCTGCTCTATCCGACGATTGACGCGGCGCGGCTTCATCAGACCCGTCAGTTTGTCGGTCGCCCTCTCTTCAGAATTGCCGATGAAAAGCCAGCCTTCCTTGCCTTCGAAAGCCCGGTTGAAATCAGGCGCGTC
>JAISRV010000353.1 GCA_031273445.1 Candidatus Adiutrix sp.
GGCGCCCACCGCGCAATACACGCCAAGCAACTCCCTTTCCCTCCACGCCGCTCTTCCGCTCTATATTTAAAAAGCCGGTCGTCCCCGGAGAGGGGCGACGGAGCGAAGCGACTGGTTGAGAGGGCGATAAACTCGCCCGCTGGGCAAAAATCGCATTTTTTGCCCAGCTACGACCCAGCCGGCCAAGGCTCCAAGCCAATTTTAAAAAAGGGCAGGGAAGCCCGACCCGCCTTTAGGGGCGGGAACCACCAAGGAGGAAAGCATGTCAATCGTAATGAACAACAACCTGATGGCGGCCAACGCCGCCCGCAACCTGGGCACAAGCTACAGCAAACTGGCCACCAGCACCCAGCGGCTGTCTTCGGGTCTGCGCATCAACAGCGCGGCCGACGACGCGGCGGGCCTGGCCATCCGCGAAATGATGCGGGCCGACATCGCCGTGACCCAGCAGGGCATCCGCAACGCGGCCGACGCCATCAGCCTCATCCAGACGGCTGACGGCGCCCTGGGGGTCATTGATGAAAAGCTGACGCGCATGAAGGAACTGGCCGAACAGGCGGCCACCGGCACCTACACCACGGTGCAGCGCGACATCATCAATTCCGAATACCAGGCCATGGCCCGGGAAATCGACCGCATCGCCAACGCCGCCAACTTCAACGGCATCAAGCTCCTGGACGGCTCCGTCTCCAACCTGCACGGCGGACAAGGGCTCAAGGTTCACTTCGGCGTCTCCAACAACGCGGCCGAAGACTATTACTTCATCAATATCGGCGACGCCCGGGCCACCAGTTCCACCGGCCTTAGGGTCGGCGGCGACGCCAAAAACGATATCTGGGCCCAGGGCGCCGCGGCCTCCGGGGCCATGGGCGGCCCCGGCTGCTGTACGGCCGGGTTCCCCTCTCTGGACGGCGCGGCCGGCTTCTCCAGCGGCCAGGTCTTCGCCTATGGCTATAACTGGGATTGGCGGGAGAACACCGACACCGAGCTCCTGAGCGGCAGATACACCGCGGGCATGTACAGGGTCGGCAGCGGCGAATCGCTGCAGGACCTGGTCAACAAAGTCAACGCCGGCACGCAGAGCCGCGTGGGCATCAGCTTCGCCAGCGGCACCACCAACACCATGCTCAACGGCGCCGCCGCCACCATGAGCGGCTTTACGGTCTGCATCGGGAACGAAGCCTACACCTGGGGTTCGCAGAGCGCCACGGCCGCTTCCATCGACGGCCTCAAACAGGTCACCGTGGTTTCCAGCGCCGGCGCCACCGGCACCACCGCCACCACCGATGGAACCGCCAAAGGTCCCGGCGTGAACGCGGCCGAATCTCTGGCCCACGCCATCAACACGAACTCCGCTTCCGAATTCTGGGCCATGTTCGACGCCAGCGCCAACACGGTCTACGTCTTCGCCAAAGAGGGCGGCGACAGAAACAGCCTCCAGGCCTGCGAAGTCGTGGCCAAGGGCAACAACAGCAGCGCCGCGGCCATCACCAGCGCCGCCAACAGGGTCTCATTCCAAAACGTGGCCACGGGCCAATTCAACCAGTCCGGCGCCAATTTCAGTCTGGGCGGGGAGCACTGGGCCACGATGACCCCGGTGCAGAGCAGGAGCGATCGCGGCTACGAGGTCTGGAACGTCAGCCTCCACGGGCGCGACGTCGGCCGGGAGCGCGACCTGTGGATCGCCAACATCGGGGCCGGCGGCGCCGGGGTTTACGACTTCGACACCGGCAACTCCATAGCCGACGGCACGGGCAACCAATACCAGCTGCTGGGCATCGGCAGCGCGGCGACCAACATCACCGGGCTGGACCGCGACTCCTTCATCGAGATTCAGAACGCGGCCGACGGCGACTGGGCCGGGGCGGAAATCCGCACCCAGTCGAGCGCCCAGGAAGCCCTTGACGCCCTGACGGAAGCCATCACCAAGAAAGACAAGATCCGGGCCGATCTCGGGGCCATGCAGAACCGCCTGGAAAACACCATGACCAATTTGGAGATTCAGGCGGAAAACCTCCAGGCCGCGGAGAGCCGCATCTCGGATGTGGACGTGGCCAAAGAAATGACCGAATTCACCAAAAACAACGTCCTGACCCAAGCCGCGGTCGGCATGCTGGCCCAGGCCAACTCCATGTCCCAGTTGGCGCTCTCGCTCATCGGCGGCTGACGGCGAAAAAAAGGCCGCCAGCGCGGCCGCCCGACCCCAAGGCGCCGCCCGGCGCCTTGGGGCCTGATCAAAAAAGGCCCGCTTCGGCGGGCCTTTTTATTTCGCCGGGCTCCAACAGCCCGGCGGTTTTCAAGGAGGGAGAATATTTTTAAAAAGCAAGTCGCCCCCGAAGAGGGGCGACGGAGCGAAGCGACTGGTTGACATGGCTAAAAAGCTCCTCGCCGGGCAAAAATCACATTTTTTGCCCGGCTACGACCCAGCCAGCCCCGCCAGCCCAGCCGATCATTTTGAATGGCCGGTTATTTTATCGAAAATGGGCCGCACCGCCGCCGCCGCTTCCGGGGAATGGCGGTAAACGCTGACCGCCCGGCGGTCGGCTTCAATGATGGAATCGGAAAAGGGGATGAAACCGAGAATCTCCAGGTCGGGCAACTCTTTGGCGATAAATTCCTCGTCGCCCTTCCCGCGCGTTTTGTTGCCCACCGCCGAGACTCTCTTGAGATGCAGGTCCGCGGCCAGTTTGCGCACGTTATGGGCCGTCTCTATGGAACGCTGGCCCGGTTCGACCACCACGATCAGGTGATCCACCCCGCTGGCCGTGGCCCGGCCCAGATGCTCCAGGCCGGCCTCCATATCCATTATGATAACCTCGTCACGGGCGAGCACCAGATGCATGATGATGTTTTTCAGCATAGTGCTCTCCGGGCAGATGCAGCCGCCGCCGCCCTTCTTCACCCCCCCCAAAGTCATGAACCTGATGCCGTCGATCTCTTTGGCCAAAGCGTCCGGCAGGTCGTCCACCCTGGGGTTGATAGTGAACATTGAGCCGTAAGTGCCGGGTTCCGAACCGGTGCGTTCGGCGATGAGTTCCTTCATTTCGGAAATCGGCGTCAGTTCCTTAAGGTCGGGAAAACCCAGGGCGGCGGCGAGATTGGCGTCTGGATCAGCATCTATGGCCAGAACCTTTTTGCCGGCTTCTTTGAACATATGGGCCAGTGTGGCGGAAAACGTGGTCTTGCCCACGCCGCCTTTGCCTGAAACGGCTATTTTCATGAAAACCTCCACAGCATTTTAAACGTAGATGATCGGCTTGGCCGGCTGGGTCGTAGCCGGGCAAAAAATGCGCTTTTTGCCCGGCAGGGGCCTTTTAGCCGCCTCAACCAGTCGCTTCGCTCCGTCGCCCCTCTCCGGGGGCGAC
>JAISRV010000093.1 GCA_031273445.1 Candidatus Adiutrix sp.
GGCGCCAGCATATTGGGCACGGCGGCGCGCTTGGCCACGCCGCGGGCATAGTTGGCCCGGTCGATCATGGAGGCTATGTCGGTTTCCCCGTCGGCGCGGAAATAAAGGCCGGCATTGGCGGAAATATGATAAACCCTGACGGCGGCGAGCGACGGCAGCTCCTCCAGCAGCCGCTGAACGCGGGCCTTGGTCGGCTGTTCGCCGACGTCCGCCTTCAGCATCATGACGAAGTTGTCGGCCGTGATGCGGGCCGTCATTTCGCCTTTTTCCGCTTTTTCCGCCAGATGCCGCCCGATGGCGCACAGCACCAGATCGCCCGCGTCGTAGCCGTAAACGTCGTTTATGTATTTAAAAGTGTTGACGTCGACATAAACGATGGCCCGGGCCGCTTCCGGATCGGCGCGCAGAGCCCGCTCGGCCTCCAGCTTGAATCTCTGTATGGACCAGCGCCCGGTCAGGGCGTCGACGTAGAGCTGTTCCCGGATGCGCCTTAAGGCCCGCTCGCGGTACCACATGACGACCAGAAGAGCCGCGATGACGAAGGCCACGATCAGGCTCAGCGCGATGACGGCCGCCAGGGGGTTGCGGCTGATGAACCTTCTGAAGGTGAAGGGCTGGTTGGTCAAAAGGGTTTCGAAGAGGATATCGTTGATTTCGGCGTTGGACAGCCCGGAAATGCCCTTGTTCAGCAGGGAGCGGAGTTCCGGCGGCGTATGGGCGGCCAGCCCGATGGAAATTTCGTTGGCGTAGCCAGGTATGGCCACCACGTTCAGATGGCCGTATTTGTGGTTCTGCATATGATAATTGGCGGCGTAGGTGTTGACGACGGCGTCTCGCGCCCGGCCTTCGGCCGCTTCACGCACGGCTTCCTCATAAGTGGAGACGCGGATCAGCCGGCGCCCGCCGCTTAAGTGAAAAATCCAGAAATCCGGAATATAGCCCTCGGCTATGGCCAGGGCGTCGTCCTTGGCATAGGGGTTGGCCACCAGGGTCATCGGCAGCGTCAGGTAAGGGCGGGTGGACTGGAGACCCAAGTCTCCGGCGTGGCTGTATTCCGCCTTATAGCTGGTCAGCATGTCGACCTGGCCGTCGGTCAGCAGCTCGAGCGCGGCCATATAGTTATCGGCGGGCACATATTCGATCCTGAGGCCGAGACGGCCGGCGAGAAGATTCAGAATGGCGACGGAAGAGCCGCCCAGGGTTCCGGTTTCGGGATCCAGCCCTTCAAAAGGCATGGCGCTTTTGTCGTAGGCCGCCCGGAGAACCGGGGCTTCGGCGAGATAGCGACGCTCCTCCGCGGACATGGTTATGACGTTGACCTCCTCAATGTCCAGGCCCATATATTTGGACAAAAGGCGCATCCGGAACATGGGGTCGGAGAGCAGCAGCCGGCTCTGGGCCGCGTTCAGCTCATTTATAAGCTCAGGCCGGCGCCGACTGGCCACGACATAAAAAGGCCGTGAACCGAATCTGGCCACTTCATGCGCATAGGAAGCGAAGCGCAGGCTGGGGGCCAGCATGGCCTCCACCTCGCCTTTCATCAGACCCGCGGCCAAGTCATCGGCGGCGTCGTAATAACGGATATGAACGGAAAAATTATGGGCGGCGGCGTAACTCAGCAAGGCCTCTTTATTGTTGCTGCCGGTCTGCACGCCCACCATCATCCCGTCAAACGATTCAAAGTCTTCATAGGCCAGCGCGGAATCATTGCGGACCCGTAGAACGACGAAACTGAACCCGGCGGGCATGTTGGGAAACAAAAAGGTTCGGCCGCGCTCCTCGGTATGCTGAACGCCGACCATAAGGTCGATCTCGCCCGACATAAGCCGCGCGACGCATTCCCTATAAGTGCCGTCGACAAATTCCAGCTCCCAGCCGGCCTGGTTGGCCAAGGCGCGCATATATTCATAGCCATAGCCGTTGCGCGTGCCGTTCACGGTCACTTCCTGAAAAGCGGGCGCCATAAAATAGCCGACGCGAACCTTCTTCTTCTTCGCCGCCTCCGCGGCCTGAGTCTGTCCGGCGGGGAACATGAATAAATTTAAAAATATTGCTATGAAAAGGCCGAGAAAAAATAATTTTTTAATCATGGCAGACCTTCCAGAATGTCAATTTAAGTAGTTATGTTAATTATATCAACGGCGATTTTCCAGTCAAGCCTTTCCTGGGGAGATGCCGGATTTTATGGTCTCATAAAAACCCAAAATAAAAACACTCGATTATCTGAGCGGTGATTTTCCAGGCAGGCCCTTTTTAAAGGGAGCCGCATTTTAGCGACGATGAAAAACATATAAATTAATTTTATTAGTTATAATAGAATGATATCACAATATAAACTAAAAACTAATTAATTATATCAAAGTTGAGCTTATTAAGGAAGCATTTTTTTAAAGGATCTATTCTTTTGCCGCCAGGGCTCCGCCTTGGACCCCGGATGCTCCGCCAGGGCTCCGCCCTGGACCCCGGATGCTCCGCATCCGATCCGCAGGGACAGGGTCGGCGGGCGGGTTTTGCTCGGCCGGGGCTTACGGCCTGGTCGGCCGGGGCGAACAGACGGCCCCGGCTTGAGAAGAAGCGTGGGCCGAATAGTCGCCGCGGGTATCGGGTCCAGGGCTTCGCCCTGGCGCCCGCCGCCGCTTGTTTGAGCCGCAGGCGAGTTGCGGCGGCGGCTGCACACCCCTGGGTCCAGGGGCGGAGCCCCCGGCGCGGGTGGGTCCAGGGCAGGGCCGCGAGGCCCTCCCCTGGCGGGGCGCGGGGCGCGGAGCCCCGCAATGACCCGGCCTGCACGGCGGCCCCGCATTGGCCGGCCAAGACCGCGCCAAGGCTCCGCCTTAGACCAGGGCTTCGTCCTGACTCTGTAGGGTATCGCTGACCATGGCCTCGGCC
>JAISRV010000175.1 GCA_031273445.1 Candidatus Adiutrix sp.
GGCTTGATCGGCGGGCGGTTCCTGGTAAGCCGAGGCGAAGCTTTCGGACAATAAAGAGGAAGAAGCATCGCCCGCCGCCGCTTGTTTGAGCCGCAGGCGAGTTGCGGCGGCGGTTGCACAAAGCCGGGGGTCCAGGGGGCGGAGCCCCTGGCGCGGGTGGGTCCAGGGCAGGGCTGCGAAGCCCTCCCCTGGCGGGGGCGCGGGGCGCGGAGCCCCGCAATGACGGCTGTGGCAGTCAGCCCCGCCCCGCCGACCAGGGCGGCCACAAGGGCCGCCCCTACAAAGGCGGGCCCTCGGGCGCTTTGACCTGCAACGTGGCCCTGACGGCCACCCAGCCGGCGGCTGAAAAGTCTTCCGTCAGGGCCGTAATCAGCCACCAGGTTTCATCCTGCCGCTGGAGCAGGTCGCCGCTCCGGGCCAGGGGCCGCACTAGGCCGGCGGGCTTATCGGCCTGATTTGCGGCCAGGAGATAAAAGCGGCGGTTGGTTTCGTTCTGCCCCACCCGGGACGCAACCGCGTCCGAGTGGGCCAGAGCGTCGTCGCCTTCAGACTGTATCTGCGCCTTGACCGCCTCGCCCGCCGCGTAGACGGCCTTTATTTCGCCTCTGACGTTCATCTGGCCGGTCGCCCGGTACAGCGTGACCGTTTCGTTGGGGTGAACGGCCGAGATGAGGCCGTTGGCTATGGCGTGCAAATTCATTCGCCGCCCCTGGGGATGACTTCATAGCCGATGGCCTTCATCAACTCTCCGGTTCTGACCAGTGGCTTCCCGGCCTGGGAAACAAAACCCAGTTCGGCCTTTTCCATGATGGTTTCGTCTTTCAGCGGGGCCAGGCCCCGGCTTGTTTCCAGCGTTTCCTGCACGTCCAGGGCCGCCGCCTCGCCCAGCATGTTCAGGGCCTGTGGCGCCTCCATGCCGTTACGCAGGTTTTCGGCCAGATATTCCGACCAGTCGGCTTTCTTGGCTTCCAGTGTGTTGCGCAGAAAGGGCCGGGCCGGCATGTTTTCGCTCCCGAATTCATGCAGGGCCGCGATAGGGG
The DNA here is from genome assembly GCA_031273445.1 of Candidatus Adiutrix sp. Classification (GTDB taxonomy): domain Bacteria; phylum Desulfobacterota; class Desulfarculia; order Adiutricales; family Adiutricaceae; genus Adiutrix. Next base: position 1,041 of record JAISRV010000175.1, read on the forward strand.
CTATGGGCTGGCCGTCCGGCCATTTCGACCCTGACAGAATGCCGACCTCGACCCCTTCGCCCTGTTTCATGAATCTTTTCATCCGTTCCTTCAACCGCTCCATCACGCTTTCCATTTTTTTATTTCATCGCTCACTTTCCCGTTTTAAATGGCGGGCAACCCCGGCCGACCAAAAACCGCCCGCCGATTCAGCCTCTGCGGGCATTGGGTCCAGGGCGAAGCCCTGGTAATACCGCCCCCCGGTCATATAGCGCCGCGCGGCTTGCCAGAAGGTTTGACCGCAGGGCGTCTGCTGGTGCCAGTCGGCCGCTTTGCCGGTCATGGCCGGCACGGCGAAGCTGACGGAGACGGAGCCTTCCGAGGCCGAGACCGCCGGGCCGGCGGCCCCGCCGGCCTGGGCCGCCCTGAGGGCCAGGGTGGTCAAGTGACAGACCAGCAGATACAGAAGCGTCTTGCGGGCGTTTTGTCCCCGCTCCGGGTCATAGGGCACGGGCGAGGCCTCGCTGTTGTCCAGAAGGAGCGTGGCCGCGTCGAAGGCATAAGTCAGTTGTTCGTCGCTGACCGCTTCTGGCGTGAAGTGGGGGAACCTGGCCCGGAATTCCGCCGGATCGAAAACAACTATGGCCATGTATCAACCTTCCTAACCTAAAGCAAGGCCACCGTAGGCCAAACATCCCTGTTTAGCTTCCTTATTCGGCGGCCGCCGCCGGCGTGGTTTTCATGTCTTCCGGCGCGACCGGCTCCAGGCCGTGGCGCAATTCAGATTTTTCCTCGGCTTCGTCCAGGGCGTAGTCTTTGCGCTCGGCGGCGAAGATGAGGCCGTTCTTAAAGAGGGCCAAGGCGCCGTAAGTTTCCTTGATGTATTCCCAATCGTCCGCCGCGACCGGCGTCAGGCCGAAAGCGCCGATGGGCAGCTTGCCCTTTTCCAGGCCTTTCAGGTGGGCGGCGTTGCCGGCGATTTCCACCCGCCGCCCGTCCGGCATGACGAATTTCAGGCCCGAGGCCCGGTTGAGGGCCACAAACACCAGGGCTCCGCCCTGGACCTCGGGGCAAGCGCCCCATGCTCCCGCATCCGATCCGTTGTGGCTTGTTTGGAGGTTGGTTGTTGGTAAGCCGGGGCCTCGTTTGTTTCGCTTTGATTTGCTCATGAACTTCCCTTCCCAGGGCGAAGCCCTGGCCTCACGCGGGAATGACGGCTAAGACGATAGGCATGAAATCAACTCTTAGCCCCTTCAATTTGAAAACCGCGCTTTTCAAATTGAAGGCTCAGTTTAAATCCCGAAAAAAGCGCCCGCTTTTTTCGGGGCTCACATTCCTGCCATCTGGGCGAAAGCGAAAGGCTGGAGGACGATGCCGCCGTAGGTGGTGGAGACCCACTTCTGCTTGAGCGAGGACATTTCCGGAACCAGGCGGCCGGCCCTGATCTTCTCGCCGAAGCCCAGTTCGCCGGTGGGGTTGCCGGCCACATTGGGGGCGATGAGAAACATGGTCTCGCCGGCGCTCAGGCTGGCCAGTTCCGGCAAAGTCACGATCTTCAGGCTGGAGAAATACTTGTTCAGCATGTCGATGACCGAGACGTTGAAATCAGTGGCCGCGCCCAGGTGAACGGACAGGCCCGGCGAGAGGGCCAGGGTGAGCCCGGCCGAATTGTCGATCAGCCCGGCCGACTGGCTGACCAATTCGGCGAACAGGGCCAGCACGTCGTTATAAATCTGGACGGTGGTTTTGTCGGCCCACAGGGGCGACGCGCCTCCGCCCACAGGGGCGGGCGTGATGGCCGCCGGCAGGTTCGGATCATTGAGCAGGCCGTAAATCTCCCTGTCCTGGATGCCCGTGAGATAAAACTTGTTGGCGTCGATGTCCAGGACGGCGGCGGCGGCCCGCTGTTTGGAGGAAGCCAGATCCAGCTTGGCCGCGCTGGTCATGGCCGTCTCCAGATCGCCGTAGCTGATGGAGGTTTCAAAAAGATACTGCTCGCGAGTCAGCCAGTTGGAGTTGACGTCGCTGGCCCCGTTGTTGGCGAAATCGCTGTAAGGCTGGGAACGCCCGACCACTTCGTCGGTGCGCCACTTGGCGTAAGGGGTCGTCCAGTCGCCTTTCTTGGTTTCGGAAAAAAGCTCCCGGGCCCGGCGCGGGGCGGTCTGAATCTCGATGACGCGCGGGTCGATGTAGGCCAGCAGCTCCACCGGCACGGTCACGTTGGGCATGGTCAGCAGGGCGGCGTCAGCGGCCAGGCGGGCGACGCCGGCCGGGTCATACCAGGCGCGGGCGCCGGGGAAGTTGAAGCCGTAAGCCCTGGCCTGGTCAAAGGTTAGTTTCATGATGGTCATTCTTATTACTCCATATTCTTTCTTTTCAAGCCAAGTCGCGATGTCCGCCCCGGCCGACCAAAACCCGCCCGCCGACCCCGACCCTGCGGATCGGATGCGAGAGCATCCGGGGTCTAGGGCTTATGCCCTGGTGATTATGATGGGTTCGCCGATGTCGCCGGGGGTGGTCACGACCCAGGGCGTTTCCACGGCCCCGGTGACGGTGGCCCCGGCCGCGCCGGTCTTGATGGTTCCGTCGGCGCTGACGGCGAAAACCTTCTGCCCGACCGTCGCGGCGGTGGCCGAAACGACCCAGTAGGCGCCCTGGGTGGCCACGGTCAGGGTGGAACCCTCCGGGGCGAGGTCGGAACCCTGGGCGGTCACGTCCATGTTTATGTAAACAATGTTGCGTTCGACCAGCCCGATGGGCTCTGCGTCTTCCTCGCCGGCGTTTGTGGCCTGGGCCACCGGATCGGTTCCGGGCCAGACGAAAGTGCCGATAGCCACGTCGCCCTCGGCCAAGGGGGTGTTGGGCCAGTAGTTATAAGAGTTCTGGCCGGCCTTCATGCCCGGCAAGCCGGCGGCTATATCGCCGTAAACCTGTTTCTGAGGAATCATTTTTTTTGTCTCTCCGTAGTATCTATGCTCCCTACCGGCGTCTTGGTCGGCCGGGGCCGTCAGTCGTGCCGACGTCGGGCTGTTTTAATGCGAAATCTTGATGTTGGCCAGGCCTTTAAAAGGGCCGTCCATGTCGAGCGGGGCCTGGGCCGGCTGGGCGGCCGGACTGGCGGCTTTCAGGGCCATGTCCACCATGTCGGCCAGGGCGCTTTCGTCGCTGGTGCGTGGGGTCAGGCCGCGCGACTTGAGGGCGTAGGCGTAGATGCCGCCGGCCCTGTCGAAGGCCAGAGGGTCGATTTCGCCCACCAGGGGCCGCACCTTGCGGGCCGCTTCGGAGAGCCGCCCGAACCTGGCCAGGGCCTTTTTGACGGCCCGGTCTTCAGCCGCCTTCACGTCTAGGGCCAGACGGCGCAACTGCTGATCCATGGCTTTTATTTCGCCGTCAGCCGGCTTGTCTTCGTCCTCGGCCGGCTCGTCCTTGTCTTCGTCCGCGGCCGGGGCGGGCCGCAGGGCCTCAACCAGGGCCATGATTTTGGCGGCCAACTCTTTGTCCTCAAGCGAGCCGATCAGGGCGGCCAACTCTTCGGCCGGGTTATCGGTTACGGCCGGGGGAGCGGGGTCGTCTTTGGGCTCTTCTTTGAGCTCAACTTTCAACTCCGGCTCTTCGTCGTTGGCCAGGCCCTTCTTGTCCGTATCCAGGCCTTCGGCCTCGGCGATAAGTTTTTTTATTTTGTCGATTAATCCCATGTCGGTAGTCCTTTCAGTCTGGGGGGTTATTTGTTGATCGGAGACGGCTACGTCCGGGCCGGCCCGGCCTTCTTCGACCAGGGCCACGTGATTGCCGCGAATGTCGGTCATGATGAAGTCGTAGGCTTCGCCCTGGAAAACGCCGGGGCTCATGACCGGGGTGAACTGGTAGGCGGCCGAGAGCTGGCGGCGGCGGCCGCTTTCCACGGCCTCGATGGCCCGGGCGTCGGTGATGACCAGGGCGTTGTCCAGATAGGGCGCGCTCCAGGCGGCCTCGGCGCTCAAACTGCCGACGCGGTGTTCCTTCTGGGGGGCTTCGGCGCTTTCGGGGTAATGGCCCAAAAGGAGCGGCAGACCGTTGAAGGTGTCCGCGCCCTTGGCCAGCTCCTCCCCGGCCCGGTAGCCGTAATAAATCCTGTCCGGCTCAAGCCCCAATTCCTCCCAGCCGGGGATTTCGCGGCCGTAATAGGGGTTGACCGTCTCTTTCGAGATATGGCTCGCGGCCACATGCAGAAAGCCGTTGTCGTCTTTGCGCCGGCGGCTGCCGACGTCGAAGATTAAGGAATTCATGTTGACGTTTCCCATTAAATGGCGTATACTTATTTTCAAGATAAGGTTCTTGTTCTGTCCGTGGGTCTGCGAAACCTGAGGGGAACAGAGGTCTTTCTTTTAGCGGGAGATGAAGGCAGATGTCCGTGGATATTGACTACGGCGCCAGAGCCTTCGTCTCCCGCTGTTTTTGACTCAAAACGGCGAAATCCGTTCCATCTGTCTAAATCCGTGCTATAATGGACGTCAATGGATTCTACTGGAGGCGCCATATGCCCAGCGTTTTTGACGTCGCAGATTACTTTATCGCCAAAAACGACCCCAGAGAGGGCGACAGGATGACCAATCTTCGTTTGCAGAAGTTGGTTTACTACGCTCAGGGCTTCTGTTTGGCGCTTTTGAACCGACCACTGTTTAATGAGCCGATAGAAGCCTGGCGGCATGGCCCGGTTTGCGAAGCGCTGTATCATAAATATAAAAGTTTCGGCAGCGAACCTCTGGACACGATTTACAAAACCAAACGCGAGGCGGCGCAGGCCCTGAAAAGCGCTCTCAAGCCGTTCGCTAAAGATGAAATAGAGGTCTTGGATGAGGTGTTTGAGGTTTATGGTCAATACACCGCGTCCCGATTGCGTCAACTGTCTCATGACACGCCCCCCTGGCAACAGGCTTTCCCTGACGGGGTCATTTCCAAAGCCTCCATGAAAGAGTTTTTCGCCACACAGATAAAAACCTCCGACGGAACGTCCGCCGCGGCTTGATCATGGCCGGCAAAATTAATCGCCCCAAGGGAGCGCCGGCGGCCAAAAGAGTGCTTGAGCCGGGGCCGGAATCCCCTCCGGGCTCCAATTTGACTCTTCATCCTAAAATATCCCTTGCTTTCGTCCAGCCTGGGCGCTATGCCCTTAATAAATGCACAAAGGACGAAAAGGCGGCTTTGGTCGATAAGCTTCATAATCTATGCGCCTTGACCTGGAAGCAAATATACAATGCTGGTCGGCATGGCCTGGGTTTTGAAAAGGTGGAGGTCAAAAAGGCCGCGCCGCCGGAAATATTCAAAGACCATAACCAGGTCGCTTTTCGTTTTTGCGGGAAAAAACCCATGGTCGGATTCATTGATCATGACACCTTTTATATCGTCTGGTTCGACCATGATTTCACCCTCTACCGGCATGACTAGCGGACTGTGCGGTTAGTTCCGTCCCTCAAAGCAGATCGGCGGTTTTTTTATTTGACTTTTCCCTGTCAGTTTTCTATAATTAAATAACGCTTTTCTATCGGCTCTCGTTATCTGAATCCGCATCGCCGCTTAACCCAAGATCAACAAAAAGACCGTCTTCATCCTTTATCAGGGCTTTACGCAGGTCTTCGCCGTCCACCGCCCCTCGATCCGCATATGCCGTTCTGGCGTTGGCTCGGGCCAGTTGCACATTCGCCTCGGCCGCCTCATCCGCCTCCGACAGCGGGCGAAATTTGAAGCCCAGGCCAGGGTCAATTCGGCCGAAACGGTTCAGTTGCAGGATATCCAGAGCCTTATCCAGGCCCGCCCGGAACAGCTTCTCCTGCCGGCTTTCGATATGATCATAATAGTTGCGCAAATCGCTTTCTCCTGTGGCGTTGAAGCCGGCCGGGGAGATGCCCAGAAGCTTCACCGCCGGAGTGCGGTTGACGGCGGCCACAAATTCCAGCGACTGCCGCGTGATGTCGGTGGCCCCGCTCAAGGGCGTCTCCAGCTTGATCAGGTCTTCGGTCTCTTTATCGATGACCATCAGCCCGTCGTTGTTGCGCGTCTGGACGAAATAGCGCGACCGCGCGTCCACCTCCGCGCCGCCGCCCCCGCTCAAAACCTGGCTCATGTCGATTTTGAGGGCCGTCAGGGAAAATTTTGTCAAAAGCCGTTGCGTGGCCAAGCGGCATTCCTGGAAATGTTGAATATAGTCATATAAAATCTGGGCCTGGGGAATGCCGAAAAAATTATAGGCCGGCTTCAACAGCAGCGGCGGCTCATTGTCGGCGACGTGGATGAAGCGCGAGGCGTGAACCTCCCGCGACAATATCCACCAGTTGCGCGGCTTGAAATAATCCGGGGCCAGCGGGTCGAAACAGTTGTAGAGGCCGGGGAAACAGTTGACCGGCTCGACCACCCGGAAGCCTTTCAAAGCGCCGGGCCGCATCTCGGCGGAAACGCCGTCGAGGTTGAGCGGCTCGCGCAGGGCCTCGCCCACGGCCCCGGCGTCGATGAAGATCAGACAGCCGCCGAACCAGCCGGTCAGCGAGGCCGCCCGGTGAAAGACTTCCCGTAAGCGGAACTTCTTCAAATCGCCTTTTAGGGCGGTCAGGGCTTCCGCTTCCGTTTCATCAATATGCGTGTCCCCGGCCCGGTTCAGCTCGATCCAGGCGCGGGTCAGGTCGTCGGCCACGGTCTCCACGCAGGCGGAGACAAGCCCGTCCTGGGGCAGGGCCGACAGGGCGGCATAACCCATGAACTGGCCGCCGCAGCCCGGCCCATACCCCAGCCCCATCCGCGAGGCCTGTTGCATAAGGGAGTAGGCCCCCGATGTCTCCAGAGCCGCGTCGGCGGCCAGGCGTATTTCTTCGCTCGCGCCTAAGGTGCGGGCCGGGCCGAATTTGGCCCGCAGATCGTCCAGGGTGGGCATGGGCGCCAGGGCTCCGCCCTGGACCCAAGGATGCTCCGCGTCCGATCCGTAGTTGCGGGATCGGCGGTTAGGGGCGGAGGCGGTTGCCCTGGCGATTGCCCTGTCGGCCGAGGCATGGCTTTGGGCGCCGCCGCGTGGTTTTTTTGGTTTGTTTCTTTTCATGCGGCTCCTTTTCAGGGCGGGCAGGCCTGCCCCGGCGAACATTGCGGGGCGCGGAGCCCCGCAATGACAGCCAGGGCCGACCAGGAGGGCGGGCCAACCCCGCCCCTACAGGAGACAAACGCTCGTTTCCAACCCGAGGGCGGCCTGTCGGCCCCGGCCGACCAAAACCCCGCCCGCCGACCCCGCCCCTACGGATCGGATGCGGAGCATCCGGGGTCCAGGGCTATGCCCTGGGGCTGATGCGCATGGGCGGCCGTTCCCCGTTCAGCAGGTTGAAGGCCCCGGCGCAGGCGTCGGCGTGGTCGTCGTGGGCCGCCTCCGGGAAGCCTTCCAACTGGTCGAAAAACTCTTCGTTCCAGTCGCCTTTGATGAAATAGACGTTCCCGGCCTCGCACTGAGCGGAAAAGGGGCCGAACCTGGCGATTTTGTCACCGCTTTCCGGGCGGGTCTTGACTCTATATCCGGCCAGCTTTCTGACGAAATTTTGAGCCTGGGACTTGCCGGCCTGGCCGGGGTCCTGCGGCAGGCCGACGATGACCTTCCTTCCGTCCTGCCCGGCCATATTCGCAACGGCTTGCTCGACATGAAAGGGGCTCTTTCTGAGGCTCAGGCCATGCAGGAGGAAAAAGCGGCCTTCTTTGTCCCGGCCCATTTTTACGGAGACCGTAAAGTCAGGATCGTTCGCGTCGGTCTTCTCCGTGGCCGCCAGGTCCCAATAGCGGACTGTTTGCAGGTCGGCCGGGGCGGCCGGGGCCGCCGTTATCCACTCGCGCCGGAACAAAAGCCCGCCCGTCGGCCTGATTTTCCAGTTGCCGTAGAGGAGACGTTCCCTTTCCACCACGCTCAGGGCCTTCAAATTGGCCAGGTAGCCGGGGTCGGCCGCCATCAGTATTTTATTGTCGAACAGCGACGAGGCGATGAAAGTCACGCTCTTGGGCAAACTTTCGTCGCCGTAGTCGCGCTTAAGATCGTCCGGACTGTCGGCCCAGATGATCTTGTCATTGAGGCGAATCATCCAGCGGATTTTGCCGGAACGCTCCGGGATGGCCAACCCCGTGTCCGGATCAATCCACCAGCTTATAAAGCCGGCCACCCAGGAATCCGCGTCGGGGTTGCAGGTGGCCCGGACATAAGGCTTGACGCCGCAAAGGCTTCTGTTGCGCGAAAGCATGTAGAAAAACTGGTTTTGCGAAAAGTGGGTCAGCTCGTCAAACTCGATGAGGGGGATTTGCGCGCCCTGGTAGTTGTGAACCGTCTTTTCATCCTCAAGGTGTCCGAAAGTTATTTTCGTGTTTTGAGGAAAAACCCATGAAAGCGGCTGTTTGCGCGAGGCCGCGCCAAAGGCCGGGTAGAGGCGGTCGGCCTCGTCCCACAGCCCGCCTTCATTGGTGACCTGAATCAGGTTCTTTCTGAAAATGACCGACCCGAAACCTTTTTTATGGATATGGCGCAACGGCTCCGCCAAAATGGCCCAAGTCTTCCCCCCTCCGGCCGCGCCGCCGTAAATGGCGATGTCGGCCGGCGTGGCCATAAAAGCCTCCTGCGGCCCCGTTTGCGGTTTTATCTCATTTTTTGTTTCATCGCGCATTTTCCCGTTCATTTCTCATTTACCTTTTAAGAGGCCGCCGGCCCCGGCCGACCAGGAAGCGCCGGCCGACCCGGCCCCTACGGATAGGATGCGGAGCATCCTGGGTCCAGGGCTTTGCCCTGGCCCTGGCCCTGGCGGCCGTTGTCGGGCAGTCGGTAGACAAGAAGCTTGGCCGGGCGCTCCGGGGCTTCCGTCCGTTGGCTTTCCTTCCAGCCTAAGCGGGTTTTGGCCCAGAAGACCAGGGCGGCCAGGTCGCCGCCGACGGCTTTTTCAAAAAGCGCCTGGCCTATGGCCAAAGCGGCTTCGGCCTGGCCCCGGTCCAGATCGGCCTGATAGAGCCGCCGCAATTCCGGAAGCGTCAAGCGCGCCCGGGCGGCGATGAGTTCCGCCGCGACTCCGAAACGACTCATGGCCTCCGCTTCGGCGGCCAGTTCCTCGTCGCGACGGGCGGGAGGGTTTTCGGCGGGAGGCCCTTCAACAGGAGGGCCTTCAACAGGAGGGCTTTCAACGGGAAGATTTTTAAGGGAAGGGCTTTCAAGGTAAGAATTTTCAAGGGGGCGCATAACTCGATCTCCTGGCTGATTCCGGGCCGGGGCGGCCCTGAAAAACAGTATAAGCAGCCCAAAACCGCAAAATCGCCCCCACCCCCAAACGAACCGTCATTGCCCGTCATAAGCCGCCGCCGCCCCCCAAATAACCCTTGACCGCCAGGGCTCCGCCAGGGCTCCGCCCTGGACCCCGGATGCTCCCGCATCCGATCCGCCGGGTCGGAGTAGACGGGCGGTTCCTGGTAAGCCGGGGCGAAACTTTCGGACAATAAAGAGGAAAAAGCGCCGCCAGGGCTCCGCCCTGGACCCCGGATGCTCCCGCATCCGATCCGCCGGGTCGGAGTCGGCAGGCGGTTCCTGGTAAGCCGAGTCGAAACTTTCGGACAATAAAGAGGAAAAAGCACCGCCCGCCGCCGCTTGTCTGAGCCGCAGGCGAGTTGCGGCGGCGGCGCCGACCAACCGGGATCCAGGGGCGGAGCCCCTGGCGCGGGTGGGTCCAGGGCAGGGCCGCGAGG